>JBOFGJ010000736.1:0-8148 GCA_051649065.1 Flavobacterium sp.
AATGTCGTGGTAGAAGTAGAGAAGTCTGAGAACATGAAGGATGTAAAGACAGAGGTTACAAGTAGTGGAGAATTAAAGATTTTTATAGAGCAAGAGAAAAGAAAGGGAAATAGTTGGGGATTTAATTCTAATGACTTTGGTAAGGTTGTCGTAACAATTAGCAACCCAAAATTAGAAGGAGTTACATTGTCATCATCGTCTAAGTTTAATTTATTAAACAAAGCAAAAGCGAAGTCATTTGAACTTAAAACGAGTAGTTCTGCTAGGTTTAAAGGGGAATTAGTACAAGCAGATAACTTATCTGTGGAGGCGAGTTCTTCTTCTAAAATAGATGGTAGTTTTGAAGTTATAAATAATGCTTCTGCTAGTGCAAGTTCTTCAGCAAGTATTGATATATCAGTTAAGTCTAAAACTGGAGATTTCGGAGCTAGTAGTTCAGCTAAATTGAGTTTAGCAGGAAATGCTAATTCGGTAGATGCTTCTGTGTCAAGTAGTGGGTCTATTAAAGGAACAAGCTTTACGACTAAAACCTTAGAAGGTAAAGCAAGCTCTTCAGGTTCGATGGTTTTTAACGTAACTGATGAGGTATCTGGTAGAGCGAGTTCTTCTGGACGTATTCAATATATGGGAAATGCTAAAATAGTGAGTTCAAATACTTCGTCTTC
Organism: Flavobacterium sp.; assembly: GCA_051649065.1. Classification (GTDB taxonomy): domain Bacteria; phylum Bacteroidota; class Bacteroidia; order Flavobacteriales; family Flavobacteriaceae; genus Flavobacterium. The sequence goes on from JBOFGJ010000736.1 coordinate 666, forward strand.
AGGGCAAGTAAAAAAAATAGATTAGTTCTTATAGCTTCTAGAATAGTGATAGATATGTTTATAATGACTATCTATCACTTATCTTAGGATATATGTACTAGGCAGTGTAATACAATACTTCATCCGAATACTTATGATTAATAATTGGTTTAAATTATACCTGAAACATTTCTGGAAGAATAAGGTGGTTTCTATTCTAAATATCTTGGGTTTAGCTGTCGGTATGACAGCTGTTATTCTTGTATTGTTGTTTTGCCATAACGAGCATAGTTATAATCACTGGAATCCTTTTAAAGAGAGAGTTTATGAAGTTGAGGGAACATCGGAGTCTTATTTTAAGAATTGGTTTCCTGCACCTGTAGCTAACAATTTAGACAAGTTATCAGATATTGTAGAGGCATATAATTTTAGCTTTACATTTGATGATATTTCAAGTATTGAGGTAGATGGGCGTAAGGATTTTCTCTATGATATTGATGAAAAGCAAGCTAATTTTTTTGAATTCTTTCCTTTCGAGACTATTTATGGTAGTTCAGAAGAGTATAAGACGAATTATAAAGATGCTTTAGCAATTGATATAGACCAATCAGAGCGTTTGTTTGGTAAAGGTACTGATCCAATAGGTAAGACAGTTGTATTAGAAAATGGGAAGGTATTGTCTGTTCGTTTTGTTTATCGTATTCCTGGAAATAGTTCAGTTAATTTTAAAGGATTGACTTCATTTGTTACGGAAAATCAGATTGCTAACAATAGAGAGAATAACTGGGGAGATCATAATTACACTCTATTATTAAAGTTAAAAGAAGGCGTTCAGATTAAAGATGTTCAAGAACGTATAAGAGATGTAATTTACGACGATGTCTTCCAGATGTATATGAAGAAGGAGTCTATGATTTTAGAGGAATTGAAGAAGAATTTTAGTGATAATATTGTACTTAATTTTAATTCATTAGATACAATTCACTTGAACCCAATTTCAAAAGGGTTAGGAGGAGGAGCGACAGCTTCTAAGGTGTTGAATATAATGATGGTATCTTCCGTGTTATTACTGATTTTGAGTATTATAAATGCAGTTAATTTAGCTTTAGTAAACAGTTTTAAACGTGCAAAAGAAATTGGAATTAGAAAGGCAATAGGTGCTACAAGATGGCAACTATTTCAACAGTTTATTTTTGAATCTATAATTTGTGTATTACTAGCTTTAACGATTGCCTTAGTGCTTGTTGAGGTATTATTACCATATTTTAATTTGTTGGTTAGTAGGACTATGTCCTTTCACGTTGGAGTATTTGCTTTGCCTATTTTAGGGATTGTTTTAGGAGTTGTTTTATTATCTGGTACATTACCGAGTTTGTTCTTGCTATCATTTGATACATTAAAAGTGTTGAAAGGAAATTATTTAAGAGGAAAAGCGGGTGTTAGTCTTCGAAAAGTGTTTTTGATTCTACAATTTGTAATTGCCTTTTTCTTTTTGTCAACAGCTGTTTTTATAGATAGACAGGTAGAGCATATTCTTCAAGAGGATTTAGGTTTTGACGGTAATCAGGTTGTTAACATTAATTTTAAGATTAAAGATATCCAAAGACGAAATGATCTTTACTATGATATTGAGTCTGATTTAAAAAAGATTAAAGGTGTAAAAGAGGTAGCACTTCATTCAATGTCTATTGGAGGAGGGTATACTAGTGCTTCAGGAAATAGAATAGGAGAAGTCTCTGTACAAAGTAACAACGTTCCTGTAGGATATGATTTTCTGAAAGTATTTGATGGTGAATTGAAAGAAGGACGTTTTTTTGATCGTAGTTTAGCGACAGATAGTATAAGTAAAGTTGTTGTTAATGAGACATTTAAATTGACTTTTAATTTTTCAGATGGAATACTAGGAAAAAAGATCATGTGGAATGGAAAAGAGTTTGAAATTATTGGTGTTGTAAAAGATATGAAGGTAGAAGGAGTTAGTCAGAATACTAATCCTGCAACTTATTTTATGCCTAATTCAGCAGATTGGTTTTATTATTTAACAGATAATATAGCGGTAAAAATAGATACTAACAATACACAAAAAACCTTACAAGCTTTAGAAGAGTTTTGGAATAAGAGAATTGATTCTACCTATCCAATCCAATATAACTTTGTCAATGAAGACTTTGCTAAAAGCTACCAAAAGACATTATATCAACGTACATTATTTGTGTGTTTAGTGGGGGTATCAGTATTTATAGCCTTGTTCGGTTTGATGGCAATCGTGTCTTTTAGTATCGAAAGTAGATTAAAAGAAATTGCTATTCGAAAAGTTCTAGGAGCAAACTCACTTAGTTTGATTCTGAAGTTATCTGTTCGTTTTACTTTGTATTGTCTGATTGGATTTATCATATCGATTTACCCAGTAATTTATGTGATGAATATATGGTTAGAGGACTTTGTTTATCGTATTTCGATTACCGTGTTACCATTTGTTATTGCTTTTGTAAGTTTAATGCTCTTCTCAATGTTGTTAGTGTTTTGGAAAGCTTGGAAAGCGACGCGTATTGATGTTTTAAAATATATAAAGTATGAGTAAGAGTTGGTGTTTAGTATTGACTATCTTGTTTAGTCTTGTTGGAGTAGCTCAAGAGAAGTGGACTTTGGAGGACTGTGTAGAGAAAGGAAAAGAGAATAGTTTAAGATTGATGGTGTCTGCTTTAGAGACTAAAGTTGCTGAAAGTAGAAAACAAAGTGTGGCTTCTTATTATTTACCAGATATAGCGTTGAATGGAGCACAGTCTTATAATTTTGGTTCTGCTATTGATCCTAATACGAATAGCCGTGTAAGTTCTAATATCCAATCTACTAGAGCTTCATTAGATGCAGGCGTTACGCTATTTGACTTTAGTAATTTTATTCAACATAAAAATGACAACTTATCGATTGACTATGCTAAATTAGAAAGTGAAGAGGTCTTGTTTCAATATCAAACAGCTATCTTGGAATTGTTTTATGAAGTAATAGGTTCTCAAGCTTTTTTGGAAATTCAACAACAGCAACTTGTTAATAGTAAAACTAACTTAGAGCGTGTTCAGAAAGAGGTAGAGGCAGGTGCAAAAGCTAAAAGTGATTTCTACGATATTGAGTATATCTATCATAATGAGATAATTAATATAGAACAGACAGAGAATACATTGTACAATCAAAAACTAAAGTTACTTCATTTGCTTAATGTCGAAAATATTAATGCCAAAGAGTTTAGTCTGGTACAAAAGGAGGAATCTATAGCACAATTAGAAGGATATGAGTTTAATCCTACACTAGAAAAAAACCGCTTAAGACAGCGAATTTTAGAACAAGAAAAGAAACTTATCAAGTCTAAGAATTTACCTAGATTAACTGGTAATTATCAATATGGATCTTTCTACTCTAAACCGTTTAATAGTGATATAGAATTGCGTACTAATTCGTTCTCAAAACAAATGGGGGACAACAAGAGTCAGTATGTGAGTTTTGGTCTGAGCATTCCTGTTTTTCAAGGGGGTAATGTGCGTAGACAGGTAAGAGTGAAGAATGAAGAATTACGTCTAAATACCTTGCGTATAAAGGAAAGCGAGGTAAACTTAACCAATCAAATTAGCGAGTTGGAAACAGAGATAAAGCAGTTAGATAATATTGCTAAACAGCTTCAAAAAAGCATTGAACTATCTGATAAATCGTTTAGTACTACACAGGCAAAATATGAGAATGGACAGGTAGATATCTTCTCGTTTAATGCTGCAAAAAATCAAGTATTAAACTCTCAACTTGCTTTGATTAAAAACACTTATAACCGTTCTTTTATGACGAGTAAACTTAAACTTTACAACACAAATTCACTATAAATATTACTTATAACGGTATTTGTATTTAGAATATATTAACATTAAGATTTCAAATATTCCCACTATATTTGCGTTAGTCAGAATTTATATTAAATTGTTGAAAACTAATCGCATATAATGAAATTAGATAGAAAAGAAATCCTTAAAGTATTAGAGACGATAACTCTAGCTGGTGAAGGGAAAAATATGGTAGAGAGTGGAGCTGTAAGTAATGTAATGACTTTTGGTGACGAAGTAGTAGTGGACTTAGTATTAAGCACTCCAGCTTTACACATTAAGAAAAGAGCAGAAGTGGACGTGATGAAAGCTATTCACGATCAAGTCTATGACAAAGCAAAAGTAAAGGTTAATATAAAAGTAGAAGCTCCTGAGAAGCCTGAAATTAAAGGTAAAGCTATCCCTGGTATTAAAAATATCGTAGCGATATCTTCAGGAAAAGGAGGAGTAGGTAAATCTACTGTGACTGCTAACTTAGCAGCTAGTTTAGCCAATATGGGCTTTAAAGTAGGAGTATTAGATGCTGATATCTATGGACCATCTATGCCTATTATGTTTGATGTAGAAGGAGCTAAACCTATCTCTGTAGAGGTAGATGGACGTTCTAAGATGAAACCTGTATCATCTTATGGTGTAGAGATTTTGTCTATTGGATTCTTCACTAAAGGAGATCAAGCTATCATCTGGAGAGGACCTATGGCTGCTAAAGCATTAAACCAAATGATTTTTGACGCAGATTGGGGAGAATTAGACTTCTTACTTTTAGACTTACCTCCTGGTACTGGAGATATTCACTTATCTATTATGCAGTCTTTACCTATCACAGGGGCTGTAGTGGTATCTACACCACAGGCAGTAGCGCTTGCTGATGCTAAGAAAGGGGTATCTATGTTTATGTCAGAAAGTATCAATGTACCTGTATTGGGTATCGTTGAGAATATGGCGTATTTCACACCAGCTGAATTACCAAATAATAAATATTATATCTTCGGAGAGAATGGAGCTAAGAACTTAGCGGCTGATCTTGATGTACCTTTTTTAGGAGAGGTGCCTATCGTACAGAGTATCCGTGAAGCAGGTGACTACGGTCGCCCAGCAGCTTTACAAAATGATACTGTTATCGCGAAAGTATTTGAAGATTTAAGTAGAAATGTTGTAGAACAAGTTGTATTGCGTAATGAGTCATTACCTGCTACTGAAGCTATCAAGATTACAACAATGGCAGGATGTTCTTCTGTTAAGAAAAACTAAGATAAATTATAGGAAAATATATGGCATCACAGACTATAAAACAGAATGTAGAAAAGGCGTTAGATGAGATTCGTCCATTTTTACAAGCGGACGGAGGAGATATCACTCTACTTGATATCGTTGACGATAAGCATGTACATGTTCGCTTAGAGGGCGCTTGTACTGCTTGTAGTGTTAATCAAATGACGCTAAGTGCTGGAGTAGAAACTACTATTAAAAAGTACGCTCCAGAAATAGAATCTGTAGTTAATGTGGGATAAAAATAACATCGTCAGTTATGTGTAATTAAGGGCTTGTATGGTACTTATTATGCATAACTGACTTTTATCATTTTTAATAAATATCGCAAAGGGGAACTTTGCACAAAGAACTACATCATGATTGAGACCGATATAATAATTATTGGAGCGGGTCCTACTGGCCTGTTCGCTGTATTCGAAGCAGGATTATTAAAACTGAAATGCCATCTTATAGACGGACTTCCACAACCAGGAGGACAACTTACAGAGTTGTATCCTAAGAAACCTATTTTTGATATACCTGGTTATCCAAGTGTTGGAGCATCGGAGTTAATCGATAATTTAATGGAACAAATAAAGCAGTTTCAACCTGGCTTTACATTAAATGAAGTAGCAGAGACTGTTGAGAAGTTAGAAGATGGTACTTTTATAGTTACAACTAATAAGGGTACAAAACATCATGGTAGCGCAGTGGCTATAGCAGGTGGATTAGGTTCTTTTGAACCGCGTAAACCTGAGCTAGAGAACCTTGCATATTATGAGGATAAAGGGGTAGAGTATTTCGTTAAAAAACCAGAGATGTTTGCTGGTAAGAAGATTGTTATCGCTGGTGGTGGTGACTCAGCTCTAGATTGGAGTATTTTTTTAGCGGATATTGCAGAGGAAGTGTATTTAGTACATAGACGTAATGAGTTCCGTGGAGCATTAGATTCTGTAGAAAAAGTACAGATATTGAAAGACCAAGGAAAAATAACTATGCTAACTCCTGGTGAAGTTGTTGAACTTAAAGGTGCAGATAAGTTAGAAGCTGTAGTCGTGGATATCGATGGAGAGAAACGCGAAATAGTTTGTGATAATTTTATTCCTTTATTCGGTTTAACACCAAAACTTGGGCCTATTGCAAACTGGGGATTAGAGATAGAGAAGAATGCTATTAAGGTAAATAATGCGCTTGACTATCAAACGAATATCCCAGGTATTTACGCTATTGGTGACGTTAACATCTATCCTGGTAAATTAAAATTAATCTTATGTGGATTCCACGAGGCTACTTTAATGTGCCAAAGTGTATATAATATGATGAATCCAGGTAAGAAGTATGTATTAAAATATACTACTGTTTCTGGTATCAATGGTTTTGATGGTACACGTAAGGAAGCTGAAAAGGCAGTAGTTAAATCAATTGACTAATATGGCTGAAGATATTAAAATAACCATTATTGATCGTGATGGACAATCTCATGTGATAGACGCTCCTACTGATATGGGAATGAATATGATGGAAGTTGTTCGCGCTTATGAATTAGTAGAAGAAGGAACTTTTGGAATATGTGGAGGGATGTTAATGTGTGCTTCTTGTCAATGCTATATGATAAATGGAGACGAAGTAGAACTACCTGAGATGGGTGATGAAGAAGACTCTCTGTTAGCTTCAGATGCGCGTAACGTTAAACCTACTAGTAGACTTAGCTGTCAGATACCTGCAGATGAGAAAGTAGAGGGATTAGTATTCGAAATCGCTCCGATTGGATAAAGTGTTAGATTAATAAATATTATAATAAAAAGGCTTGTATTAAGAGATACAAGCCTTTTTTTATTGCGTATGTACTAGGTACAAGTGGCAGCATATGCTTTAGTCAAGTGGATAAAGAGAATCTAAGGTAGTTTTGATTAAGGCTAACTAGTGGTTTCAGAATATTATCTTACTTCAACCCAGATTAAGCGATAGACATATAAACGAAAAGTATTTAGCTATAATGCTTAATCTGGGTTCAATACTTCTTCAACATTACCACAACATTGCTCTACTATAGATCCTTTTTACTGAAGAATTCTTGACCCACTCTTGATGTGCTCTTGACTCAAATAAATTGCTCAGCTCATAACTGTTGACGTTGATCCAGTTTTTCCTCTTAATCTGGGTTTAGATTAACTAGACTTTTGATAAGTCCCCAACTTTTGATAAGTCCCCAACTTTTGAATTACTAGTAAATAGACTTATAAATACAAAAAAAGAGGATTGTCTTATCAAGACAATCCTCTTTTTTATTAATATGAATGAACTTATTACTAAGCTTCGTCTATATTTTCAGCTTCTTGTTTTCCTCCTTTACTTTTGATAAGTTTCATGATAATAGGAAGAGTAGT
>JBOFGJ010000737.1:0-2017 GCA_051649065.1 Flavobacterium sp.
GTGATAGTGTTTTTTTGTGATGGTGTTTTTTGGGGATTTAGTTGTTTTGTGGCTACTGTGAGAACATATACATCACGGACTTTCTGCCAACATCCTGCCTGTACCATTCACTAATTTACACCTGTTCTACGACATCACAACATCACGACATCACAACATCACAACTTCACATCATCACGACATCACAAAAAAACATGTTATTAAATTGTCATTCATATTATAGTTTGCAATACGGGACAATTCCTGTAGAACAGTTAGTTCACTTAGGTCAGCAGTGTAGGGTATCCGCTATGGCGCTAACTGATATTAATAACCTTAGTGGGGTTTATGAGTTTATCACCGCCTGTACCAAAGCAGAAATAAAACCAATAATTGGGGTAGAATTTAGAGAGGATAATGAATTGCGATATATCGTCATTGCTAAAAACCAAGAGGGATTTGCTGAACTAGGACGTCTATTGACTCATATCAATGAACACAACTCTCCTATTCCTCTTACTGCTCCTGATTTTAAAGAATGTATTGTATTATATCCCTTCTCATCTCATCCTTCTGAATTAAAAGAATGGGAATATATCGGTATAAAAAGCGGGCAACTGAATCAACTCTATCAAGAGAAGTGGAAAGCTTATATCCCTAAGATGGTAATATTACATACAGTGAATCACTTGTCTGCTGAGGAGTATGAGCTACATCGTATATTACGTGCAATAGACAAAAACACTATATTATCTAAACTAACAGATAAAGACTGTGCTGAATATGGCGAATTCTTTATAAGTGAGCAGCAATTAGCTGAACAGTTTACAGCTTATCCTACAATAATAAAGAACACTTATACTCTAATTAATCAGTGTGCGTATTCTTTTACATTCAAAACGCCTAAGAATAAACGTCATTATACTGAAAGTAAAGAAGCTGACTTCAGCCTATTAACTACGCTCGCTCAACAAGGAATGGAGCAGATTTATGGCCATGATAATCTACAAGCCAAAGAGAGATTAGCTAAAGAGTTAAATGTAATCAATGACCTGAACTTTGCAGGGTATTTCTTAATCACTTGGGATATCATTAAATATAGCAACAGTCAAGGTTTTATGCATATCGGACGAGGCAGTGGAGCTAATAGTATAGTGGGATATTGTCTAGGGATAACGAATGTCTGTCCGTTAGAACTAGACTTGTATTTCGAGCGTTTTTTAAACGAGAATAGAAAGTCTCCCCCTGACTTTGACATTGATTGGTCTTGGAATCAAAGGGATGATATACTTCGTTATATTTTCTCAAGATATGGCAAAGATTACGTAGCTTTCTGTGGAGCTGTGTCTACATTTAAATATCGCTCTATCATACGGGAAATAGGTAAGGTATTTGGTTTATCTAAAAATGAGCTAGACACACTCACTCGCAACCCTACGGAGCAACACGAAAACAACAGTATCGTACTTCTCATTCATAGATATGGGCAGCTACTAGAGGGATTTCCTAATCAACGTACTATGCATGCGTGTGGAATACTTATTTCAGAAGAACCCATAACTAATTACACTGCATTAGACTATCCTCCAAAGGGATTTCCAGTAGTGCAATTTGATATGCATACTGCAGAAGATATAGGCTTTGACAAATTTGATATTCTAAGTCAACGAGGTATTGGACACATTGATGAAGCTGTGGAACTCATCTTACAAAACCAAAATATCGTTGTTGATATTCGAAATATCGCTTTGTCAAAAGATGAAGCAAATTGTAATAAACAATTGGCAATTGGCAATACAATAGGTTGCTTTTACATTGAAAGCCCTGCTATGAGAGGATTATTGAGGAGACTAAACTGTGATAATTACAAAATACTTGTCGCGGCATCTTCTATTATTCGCCCTGGTGTAGCACAGAGCGGCATGATGCAAGAGTACATTTTTAGACATAATAATCCATCCCATTTTGAATACTTTCACCCTGTCTTTGAAGAACAGTTAGGCGAGACATATGGTATTATGGTCTATCAAGAAGATGT
>JBOFGJ010000738.1:0-1794 GCA_051649065.1 Flavobacterium sp.
GTAGGGGCTATGGATGAGAATAATATCTCTGTAGATTTATCTTATACTATTGACTTAAATCACGAGTATAAATTAGCTTTTGGTTTGAAGGCTACAGCTAATTTATTAAACGTTGATTACACTCGTCTAAACAGTTATAGTAGTAAAGATCCTGTAGCTGCTACGAATATCGAGAATCAATTCTCACCTAACGTAGGAGCAGGTCTTTATATGTATTCTGAGAAGTCTTACTTAGGATTGTCTATTCCTAATTTCTTGACAACAGATCGCTATGATGATAATGAGGTGACGACTATGCGTCAGCAGGCTCACGTATATTTAATGGGGGGATATGTATTCGAACTTAATCCTAGCTTAAAGTTTAAACCAGCTTTCTTAGCGAAGGCTGTTTCAGGAACACCATTACAGTTAGATTTGACTGCTAATTTCTTGATCGTAGACAAGTTCACAGTAGGAGCAGCATATCGTTGGGATGCATCTGTTAGTGCATTGGCAGGATTCCAAGTAAATGACAATTTGTTTATTGGGTATTCATATGATGCAGATACAACTAAGTTAGCGAACTATAATTCGGGTTCTCACGAGATATTTATGAGATTTGACTTGTTCAATAATCGCACACGTATGAATACACCAAGATTCTTTTAACGAAAACTATAAAGTATGAATAAGAAGGTTATTAAGTTTTTCTCAATAGCCTCTTTTTTCTTATTGTCAGTAGCAGGTATTGCTCAGACGGGTAAAGAGAAGAAAGCAGATAAGAGCTTTGACTACTATGAGTATGTCAATGCAATCGAAATCTATGAGAAAATCATCAATAAAGGTTTTAAGAGTGTCAATACATTAACCAAATTGGCAGATGCTTATTACTTTAAAGGAGAGCTTAAAACTGCTCATAAGTGGTATGAAGAACTCTTTAATTTTGCAAAACAAGAAGGAGCGAAGCTTCCGTCAGAATATTATTATAGATATGCACAGACACTGCGTTCTATAGAGGATTATAAAGCGGCTGATGCTTATCTAAGCCAATTCGCTGAACTTGAGAAGAACGATAGTCGCGGTATCTTATTCGAAGAGAAGAAAGATACTTATCTAAAGGAAATCAACTCTATGATACAGCGCTATGATCTAAAGGCACTACCTATTAATAGCGTGTATTCTGATTATGGGTCTAGTATTTTAGGTGATCAATTAGTCTTTGCTTCTGCTAGAGAAACTGAGAATGGAGGTAAAGTACACAAATGGACAAATGAGGCTTTCACTAGTCTATACAGTACTTTGATTAATAAAGACGGTAGCTTTAGTGATCCTGTACCTTTAGATAAATCAGGTAAGGCTAAGGTGAATGTAGCTTCTGCTGTATTTACTAAAGATGGCAAGACAATGTACTTCACCAGTAACAACTTTAAGAAAAATAAGAAAGTTCACAACGAGGAATTTTATATTCTATTGAAGTTGTATAAGTCTTCTTTATTAGAAGATGGTTCTTGGTCAGAAGCTATAGAATTACCGTTTAACTCTAGTAATTTTAATACGGCTCACCCAGCTCTTTCTCCTGATGAGAAGTGGTTATACTTCGCATCGGATAGAAATGGTACACTAGGTGAGTCAGATATATTTAGGGTATTTATCGAAGAAGACGGTAGTTATGGTACACCTGAGAATCTGGGTGCTAGAATTAACACAGAAGGTCGTGAAACATTTCCATTCGTATCTAAGGATAACTATTTATATTTCTCATCAGATGGTAGACCTGGTCTAGGAGGATTAGATGTCTATATGGCTAAGATTAAT
>JBOFGJ010000739.1:0-1186 GCA_051649065.1 Flavobacterium sp.
TAATACTTGGTTACTAAACAAAGCTTGAACTGGCAAATAACTCCACTGAATACCTGTTTTTAGTTTATATAATATAGCATTAACTATCTCATAAAGTGGAGCTTTTGATTTAAATCCTCTTTTTGGAAGTGGTTGATAGGGGACTCTATTTAATTCTATACTATCTTTGTGGAGTACTTGGTACACGGGGTTGTAGTTTTTGTTTGTTTAGCGACACAAATTTCTATACCCCTTCTTTATTTTACAAAAGTCAAGACAACCTCATTCTAACTATGCGTTACCAAAAAATCTAAGTGTTCTTTCTGTAGCGACTTTATATAAATGATTCAAGTGTTTTCCAATGATTTAATGTGTCTTGCAAGCTCATCCTTGCATTAGCCCCGCTGGGCGATGGCATTGTTGCAAAGGTAATACCTTCTATGGTACCAATGTACTTTTTGAAATACTGTACTGCCTTTTGAATGGATAACACAATGGTCTTTAGGGTGGGATACACTTTTAGTAAACCCACAATATCATTAGGTATCTCTGCTTTTATCTTACTGTCTAAGCTATCTTAGCGTTCAAATGACTGCAAAACGTTCCACATCGTAATTCCGTATCGTTTTAACAAGCCCTTCTTTAGCTCGTAACTATTAGTCATTTCTTCTTCAAACATCCCAAATAAGATGGGGAAAAATGCATTTTTCCTATTGCCGTAATATTCTTGTCCCTCTAACGACTTCACACTGGGGTATTGTTCCAAGCACAAGAACAGTAGTATTATGACCTATCAACAGTTCAAAAGAAGCAATACGCATTTCATTTTCATACTGATAAAGATAAGTGTTTTCTGAAATAGCTCCCCAAAAAAACATCTTAGGAATAAGATGCCAAAATAAGGCAATCTACGTAAAACAGTGGTAACACAAAACAGCGAGTAAGCTATCAATCAACACTGTTAGTTAAATTTACTATAATTTTCATGGTGTTTTTTATAACTAAAAAGACAAATGAATATTTTTGCGAAAAATGTAATTAAAGTATGTATTAGTAGGTAAAAATCTAATATATCGTATAATAAGATCATGTATCTCCGTTTAATGACATAATGCTATATTTGTAGTCTAAAAGAGAGAAATCATATGGTCAATCTATTTACCTTTTCAGCCGAATTTACAAGTGAAGAAGCATGCCGTTTGCACTT
>JBOFGJ010000740.1:0-4045 GCA_051649065.1 Flavobacterium sp.
TATACGAATATTAATGGAGAGGTTTTTCTAAGTCATAAATTAAATAAGAATAGTTTCTTAGCTGGATATGCTAGTCATTTCTCATCTCAAGGAGGAATTAAAAACCAGATTTTAGACGATAGCTTTTCGAATACTAAAGGTGGATTAGTTTATGGAGGTCAGTTAAAAGATTTCGGATGGACGGTAGAAGCAGGGGCGCGTTATCAACTGAGTAACTACTATGGATTACCAACTAAAGAGATTGACTTTAATCGTGCAGATGTTAATGGTGTTAGCGAAGCGCAACATTGTAAAAATGTTTTTGTGAATGGTGGAGTAGAGTTTAGAAACTCACCGTTTACGAATATGGATTTTAGATATGATTATTTTTGGGATGATTTTGGAACTGTAGAGAATCACTTTAAAATACGTCCAAATGTAAAGACTGCATTAGAGATTGGTGATCTTAATATAGGTGTGATCGTTGACTATGTTGGTACGGAATATAAGAATCCATTTACAGCAGATAAGGTAAAGTATAGTCACTTAAATATAGGAGCTCAGCCTAATATTACCTTTAGAAAAGACAACTATTCTGTGCAATTAGGAGTAGGAGTGTTCTTTAATAATGGTGATATTGCAGGTAAGTCTGAGAACAACTTCTATATCTATCCTCAAGTGAAGGCTTCGTATGATTTAGTACCAGGTCTTTTAATTACTTATGCAGGACTAGAAGGGGGATTACAACAGAACTCTTTTCAACAATTTTCTGAAGAGAATCCGTTCATATCACCTAATATCTTAATCACTCCGACAGATAAGAAATATGATTTATACATCGGATTAAAAGGGAAGTTAGATAATAATATCTCTTATAATGTGAAAGGATCTTATAAGCGTGAGAAGGATAAGGCAATGTTCGTGCATAATGAGTATTCATTGAATAAAAGTAGAGTGCCTTATATGTTTGGTAACTCTTTTGGAGTAGAATATGGAGATGTAAAGACATTTAATTTGTTTGGTGAATTGCGTTTTGATTTTGAAGACAATGTTTCGATTGGATTACATGGAGAATACAATAGTTATAACACAAGTACATTAGAAGCGTGGAATTTACCTCAAGTAAAGGCAGGTGCTGATTTTAAGTTTGATTTTACTGAGCAGTGGTTTGCTACGATGGATGTATTTTATGTAGGTAAACGCAAGGATGTATTCGTGATTGATTCTACTGGGTTAATAGGAGATTATAATACTTGGGAGAACCCAACAGTGGTAGATGTTAAGGATTATGTAGATTTAAATATGAAAGTAGGATACAGACCAACTAAGAATTGGACTGTGTTTTTAAAGGCTAATAACCTGTTTAATCAGAAGTATAATCAGTGGGATAATTTTAGAACACAGGGAATACAAGTTATGGGTGGAGCGATGTATAAATTCGATTTTTGAGATTTTGTAATTAGAAATAAAGCTAAAAATTGATAATTTATGATTAAAACTTGCTAAAATATGCACAATACTGTTTTGATACATAAATTAATAACTTACTTTTGTCGTCACAAACAACAAAACATATTTTACTTTTTCGCAAGAAAGGTAAAGGGATTAAAAGACGTAATGATGACATTAAAAAAGAAGTTAAAAACAATTTGTTTAGAACGGTTAAATGACAAGGTAGAAGCGTTGCAGGGAATCATAACAGATATGTCTTTAGACGCACAGAACGACGCCAAAAGTTCTGCTGGGGATAAGCATGAGACAGGTCTGTCAATGATGCATTTAGAACAAGAAAACTTGAGTAAAAAAATCTTAGAGAATATTGCGATGCGTGATATAGTCAATAAGATAGATGAAGAAAAAGTCAGCTCAGTAGTAGAATTCGGAAGTTTAGTGCAAATTAATACAGTGTATTTATTTTTCTCAGCGGCATTACCTAAGATTATCGTAGATGATCGTTCAATATTAGCTGTTTCTATGGATGCTCCAATCGCCAAGGAGATATTAGGAAGAAAGTTACATGATAGATTCACATTTAATAATTGTGAGTTTACAATACACGAATTAGTCTAGATAGACTATTTTCAAATAAATTTTCAGTAAAAATACATCAAAGATTAATAACAGGGAAAACGATTGTAAATAAAGGCTTTACAATCGTTTTTTGATTTTTAGTAATGAGGTAAAAAGCAGAGAAAAGCTAGGCTTGGCAAAAGTGAGGTTACTAAAACGTTACTTTTGAAAACAAAAAATAATACATGTATAATACTGTATTTCAGCTTTCTGTATAGTTTTTCATATTGTCCCGTAGCTCACATAGGTTTAATTTGATCATTAAGAATTGTGAGTATGGAAACGACAAAAAAATCAACGTTTAAGGTATTGTTCTACCTTAAAAAGAATGCCCCGAAGAAAAACGGAAAGGTAACGGTTATGTGCAGAATTACCGTAAACGGTAAGCAGTCTGCATTCAGCACCAAGTTGGATATTTCCGCAACAAATTGGGATTTGAAGTATGGCAAGGTTTTAGGAAAGAGCCGAGAAGCCCAAGAGGTAAACGGCAAGCTTGATAAAATCCGTTTAGGTATTGAGGAATGCTATTCAAAAATCCTAAAGAATGAGGGAGCGGTAAATAGTGCCAAAATTAAAAATGCTTTTCTCAGTATGGAAAGTGGAGAACTGACCTTTTTCAAGTTCTATGAACAGTTCCTTTCCGATTATGAGAAAAAAGTAAACAGTGGACTTCGTGTAAATGGTACACGTAGTAAGTCAAAATACTTTTAAAACATCTGCGAAATTTTGCACTGACAAAATACGGTTACTCTGACTTATCATTCAATGACCTTACATCTGATTTTGTGCAGGATTTTGATTATTACCTGCGTGACGACCAAAGCTTAACACACAACACTATTTGGCTTTATATGATTGGATTTACCACGCTTTGCCGATTGGCAATGAGCAGAAAGCATCTTGCTTTTAATCCGTTCAGCGAATACAAGAATACCAAAAAGGACAAAGACAGAGGTTATCTGCTACGAAATGAGTTAGAACATCTTGTAACGTTTAACTGCGAGAAAAAGAAAGATGAATTGGTTAAATACTTGTTTATTTTCAGTTGCTTTACAGGGCTTTCCTATTCAGATATGAAAGGGCTTAGAAACAGTAATATTCAGGATTTCTTTGACGGTAAACAGTGGATTATCATACGTAGGAAAAAACAGCCACATCGTCAAACGTGATGCTGTTGGATATTCCCAAAATGATTATTGAAAAATATGCAGGAGTAACACAGCTTCAAAAACATTTTGAACAGTCCAAAGAAAAAATGAAAACCAATCCTGCAAGGTCTATTCTGAAAAACACGGTTGAACTTGCCATACATACCACAGGCAACGAAACGGATTTTAGAAAGCAACTTGTCGAGCAAGGCATTAATACGGTTGTCCGCAAGAATGATAACGGACGGATTTACGGTATCACGTTCATCGACCACGAAAGCCGTAGCGTTTGGAACGGTTCATCTTTGGATAGAAACCTGTCGGCAAATGTATTTAACGAATGGTGGAGCAACGGGAGTAAACCCGAATTGAAAGTACAGGAAAGCCCTGTTTCCAATACGGAAACATTAGACCACTAACCGACAAAAGACCTTTTCGAGTTTATCTCGCATGAACATTCGCACAGCTCCGATTTGGGATTGTTCAGCCTGTTGCCCCAAGCACAGGGCGAGGATTATGAGGAAGAACAGTTTGCTAATCGGATGAAGAAGAAAAAGCAGAAAGTGAAGATATTGTAGGAATAACCTTTGAAGTACCTTACAGATAAAATTCGTAACGCATTTTTCATATATTTGCAGAAGAACAAAAAAAGTTTTAATGAATTAGATAAAAGAAAAATAGATATATAAATACAGCGTTTCGCTTTATAAATTCCTGTATCTAAAAGGTCGAAAATTTCAAATAGCACAGGAAAGTAAGAGTGGAAACGCCTACGGTAAAGCGTGGGCGTTGCTTTGTGCTATCGGTATTCGACCACCGCAGATACGAGCAAGGGGAATTAGCTCACG
>JBOFGJ010000741.1:0-10692 GCA_051649065.1 Flavobacterium sp.
GAATAGAAGATTTAGTTTTGATTATAAAAAAAACAGATGTTTCTAACATCATTAAAAATGAGTCTTTAGGGCCAGAGGTGTTAGATACTAATCCTAGAGAAGTATTGATTTTCTTTAAAGATAAATCACAAAACTATAACTTGGTAGATAGAAATTCTAAAGGATTTATTCCTAGTACAGACTTAGAAGAGAATCCTTGTTTATCAGATCCTTTTGACGAGGTCAGTATTGTGAATAATATCCTTATTTTGAAATTTAATTATTGGTCAAGCTGCGGTACTTACTTTAGTAGTAATATGACTTATAAATTTAGATATCAGAATAGTAATTTTGAATTAATAGGTGCGGATTATTCTCAGTTTAGTAGAAGTACAGGAGATAGTATGCGGATGAGTATAAATTTCTCGATTAAGAAAAAAGAAGTAACTACTGGACTAAATGAATTTGGTGAAGATAATCCAATAGTTGAAAAATCGTCTATTAAAATTGCGGAGTTATATAAACTTAAGAATTGTGATGAGGGTACACATTCAGAAGTATTAGAGTTTTAACCCAGATTAAACTATAGACATATAAACGAAAAGTAATTATACAAAATAGCTCTGAGTTTATTTTAAAAGCATACTGTAGTATGGTTTTAGAATAAATGAAAGAGATATGAGGTAAGAAATACTTTGCAGTATTTGACTAATGCTTAATCTGGATTTAACATACCAAAAGCGCCTCTTTCTATCAATTAGAAAGAGGCGCTTTTAGTATGTTTAGTTAGAATTACTTGGCAGGTTTTAGTCCCGTCATTTTTTCTAAGGTTGAGAAGAAGTCATTTCTCATAGTAGGTGTCATATTTTTAACTCGGGCTTGTCCGTGGTCTTTATTAGGAAGGACAAACGATTTAGAGTTTACTTTATCACTTGGAACTACCATAGATGCACTCCATGTATCTGTACCTCCATATACATATAGAATGTTATTAGCGTCGTTCTCTAACCATGTTTTTACTTTTTGGATTAGGACGTCATTAAAGCTGTCATAAGAAGTTCCAGGAGGCATAAATGTAGCTAAAGGATTAGTTGTAAAGCTTACATAAGGTTTGAATAATGATATATCATATCCATAGTATCCTAACTGTGTACCTGCTTGGTAATAATGAGACTCAAAACGCTTGATAGTTTGATCACTAAAGAAGTCAATATTACTCACGCTTAAGAAATGATCTGTAAGGGTATCAATGTCTCTTGTATTTGGGAAAGTAACACATGAGTGTCCATTCTGCCAAAATCCGAAGCTATATTCTAAGACTGCATATTCAAAGGCTTTCTCTAATGAACCTACGTAATTAAATGTAAGTTTAGCTCCTTTAGCATACCACTTTAGTTTCTCTAAAATAGGCGCTTTGTTTTCGAATAGGTTTATCTGGATATCTAAGATCTTATTTCTACATGCTTTATCTCCTACATTGTCTAAGAATGAATAAATACGAGGTTCTTCTAATGATTGATTAAATGGCGCTACGTATGGGATGGCTACATCTACATCATTAGGGTAGAAGTATTTATAGTAGATAGATGTTTGGCCACCTTTACTAATACCAGTACTGATCCACTTCTGTGTGTATATTTCTTTAAACAATAGATTGATTTCGTGTAAGTCAGCGGTCACTTGTTCCATTGTTAGATATTGCCAAGGTTTGCCTTCAGGAATAGATTCTCCGAAGTAGCGGTGCTCGATGTTTAGGTAGTTACTCTGTAGATAGTCTACCATTTCGCTTGCTCTTACATAAAGGTCATAACCGTTTGTCTCCATAATCATTGGGTGGTCAAAATCTCTGTGGTAAAAGTGCACTTTTTGATAGAAGTATCCTTTAGTAGGATCTTTGTGATCAACGAGTTGCCTCACTTTTAATTCGTAAAGGAGATAGGCATCGTCTTTAGAATCTAGTTGTTTGAACGTTACATTCTTTAGGTTATATAGTGCTTGCTCTACTTTTTTTTGGTCAGGATGAGCAATTGCTAAGAGTGTAATCAAGAAGAATACGAGTGTAGTAATTTTTTTAAACATAGTGTTTTGATTGGTTTATCTTCCAAAGATATAATTGTTAATGGAAGGTGGAGATAAAAAAGTGATAAATTGACCAAATAACAGTAATTTTATCTTTTTATATACTTAGTTATGAGTGAAAATAGTTTTGCAATACGCATGATAGACGTTGACAATTTTAAAGCAGTAGGAATGATTAATAGAAAGTATGCTGATTTTACAGAGAAGCATCTGTTTCCTTTTGTCTTGACTATAGAATTGTCTTTAGTCAATACAGATGGAGGTTATCCTACCAGTGAAGAAAGTGAGCGATTAGAGGAGATAGAACTTAATCTTCGAAATATAGTTAAGCAGACACAATCTGAGGTTCATTATATCGGAAGAGTCAATAGGGAAGGTGCTCAGGATATCTTTTATTATATTGCCACTGATGAGTTAGATGGTGAGGCAATAGGTATGTATTGTGATACTATAGAGGCTGATAGAGGGATAGATATACAGATATTCGATGATGCTAATTGGGATTCGGTTAGCGGGTTGTTAGATTGATTATAAGCTATATATGTGCTAGGGGATGCTATAGGTATGCTGTTAAATGAATAAAGAGGTAAATAAAGTAAAAATAGGTATTTGATTTTTCAAATTAAATTGTACATTTGCAATCTGAAATAAAATACATAAGTATAACTAAAAGTTGTCGGAAGTTTATACCTTTCTTGAAAGAGGAAGCTTCAAAACGAAAGATAGCTCACAATTTTAAATAGAATTTATCATGAGAAAAGGTATTCACCCAGAAAATTACAGATTAGTAGCGTTTAAAGATATGTCTAATGAAGACGTATTCATCACAAAATCAACAGTAGATACAAAAGAAACTATCGAAGTTGACGGAGTAGAATACCCAGTGTTTAAAATGGAGATCTCTCGTACATCTCACCCATTCTACACAGGTAAATCTAAACTTATCGATACTGCAGGACGTATTGACAAATTCAAAACTAAATACGCTAAATTCTCTAAATAATTTTAGCATATTATCATATCAAAAACCGCTCAAGCAATTGAGCGGTTTTTTTTATTTACCTAATTTATAGATATCGTCTTTATTAGTATAACCAGTACGTGATATGGTAAAGATGATTTGATTCTGAGGAGACATAATATAACCGACTTGATCATTTTTGGCAATGGGGAAGTGGATTAATAAGCTTCTTTCATCTTTTAGTTTTATGCCGTAAGTGACTACTGCGTTAGATGATTTATAGGTATTCTGTGTGTAAGGATACTCTTCAGTTTCTTTGTTTTGGTTAGTGACTTTAAAGTTGTTCTCGTCAAATAAAATTGTAAACTGTTCTCCATCAGCATTGGTAGCATACCATTGACCGCGATATACATCAGAGCCACTACAGCTAGTTAGTAGGATAGAAAATAGAATTGTGAAAATAGTAATTAGTTTTTTCATAGCTTTTTATTTTAAATGTAATGTGTTTGTTTTTAATATCCTAGGTTGTGTGTGGTCAAGATAAATTATTATTTTATTGATAGTTTTCACTGTTTTTCACTGTAGATTTGTTAACTTTAAACCTTTAAAATATTGAATTATATACTATGAATTATATCTTATTTGATGGAGATGTAAGAGGAGCTTTATTGCCATTTACTTTTACTCGACCAGTTGCTGATATTCGCGTTGGGATATTAACTATTCGTGAGAAATGGGAGAGCTACTTACGCTTTACAACAACTACGCTTACAGAGGAATATCTATCTGCTAAATATCCAATGATAGAGGTAGAGAATAATGTAATGATTAATGCTGCTTATCTACCTAATCAAGAGGTGGTAGATCTTATCAAAGGGCTACAGCCTATGCAGGCAGTAGTATATAATGAGGATATAGTAGCGTTCTACACTCAGGATACACAAGATGAGGTTGATTTTGATGACTACGAGTTGCTTAGTTGTGAAAGTGAGTTGATGAAGATAGAACACAAGTGGGATATCTTCCAAAAGAATGATGCTGCTATACGCGCTGACTTCGCTCATATCACAGAAGACAGAATCTCTGAGGATATACCTAAGAGTGTGAATGTAATCAATCCTGAGAACGTATTTATAGAAGAAGGTGCTAAGTTAGAGTTCGTTACTTTAAACGCTTCTACAGGGCCTATTTACATAGGTAAGAATGCGGAGATAATGGAAGGGTCAGTTATACGTGGACCTTTTGCGTTATGTGAAGAAGCACAAGTAAAATTAGCAACTAAGATATATGGAGCGACTACTGTAGGACCACATAGTAGAGTAGGTGGTGAAGTAAGTAATTCGGTACTATTTGGTTATTCTAATAAAGGGCATGATGGTTTCTTAGGGAATTCAGTGTTAGGAGAATGGTGTAATTTAGGTGCTGATACAAATAATTCAAACTTAAAGAATAATTATGGCTCTGTAAAAATATGGAGTTATGAGACTAATGCTTATGAAAATACAGGACTACAGTTCTGTGGATTAATGATGGGAGATCATAGTAAGAGTGGGATTAATACGATGTTTAACACAGGAACAGTAGTAGGTGTAGGATGTAGTATATTCGGAGGAGGGTTTCCTAAAACGTTCTTACCAAGCTTTACATGGGGCGGAGGAGAATCTTCAGAAACCTATAAAGTAGAGAAAGCAATAGAAACAATGAAGAAGGTAATGTCTAGACGTCATGTAGAGTTAACACCTATAGATGAAGAAATTATGCACAATGTATCTGCTGAGACAGAGATATACAGATTCCAACAATACTTAAAGAAGTATTAGTTTAGAATACATAAAAGAGAACGAGGCTACTTTTTAAAAGATAGTCTCGTTTTTTTTATATAAGATAGTTAGTAGTATGATACTGTACGAGGCCTGTCATAATTAAAGTCAGGTAAGTCTATGTTATATTGTCGTGAATTAGCGCGTATTACGCTAGAACCAGAATCAGGCATAGTAGGGTAGAATACAAGTGATATAGCGACTTTACTAAACACTAGATAATCATTATTAGCCACTACTCCGATACTAAATCTAGAGTACATCTTAGAGTCAAATAGACCAGAGTCCTTATTTGATATAAAGGCTCCTTCAAAGCTAAAATAAGGATTAAAACGGAAACCTTTCCACTCATATGGGGCGTACGATTGCCACTGGTAAGCTAGCGATAAACGCTTAGATCCTGTGATTTTCTGTGCTCGAATACCTTGTATTACATCGTCTAGTTTTAGTTCATCTCCAATGTAATCATATCTCTTATATCCATAGATAAGCTGAGGAGTAAAGAAGTGTCTAAATCGCCAATTTCCCAACATAAATAGTTTAGTGAAATAAGTACCTTCTACTCTTAGTGCTCCTTGTTCTGCTTCATGTTTATAAAAGTAACTACCCCATTCTATATTACCAGAGAAATATCCCCATTTGGTGTAACCCCCTATTGCAAATTTGGCACCAAAGTATGGACGCCTTTTGCTGTATTGATCTTTCATTCCCCCAGTAATAGCTAGGACTTTACCTACCTGGACGTCTTCAATAATATTATAATTAAAGATATATTGATCTTGGATATAGTTGATTGAACTAAGACTTACTGAAGCTAAGTAGGTACGTTGATCTCTATAGAAGTTATAGGGATCATACTCAGGTCGAGGTTTTTCTACAAAGTGTTGTTGTACATATCTTATCGAAGTACGTAAGTTAGTGATAACAGGTTTATTCTTATAACTTTTAAACAATGGTATAGAGTACCCTGCCCATGTATCTAAAGTGTTAGATTTCTGAGCTTCAAAACTGTATTTTTCGTTAATATCAGGTAAGGAGTCACGTCTAAATCGCTGAGCTAGACTTACACCACCAGCCCATTTAGTATAAGGAGAATAGAATGGACGATCTACAGCGACACCTTTTACATAGTTACCCCAAGTTTCTTTATTATACAATACATTGGCTCTAATAAAAGTATTTTGAATATTGTTTACAGTGTAGTCAAAGTAGACACCGTCTTTACCACTTTCTTTATAGCGATTAGTATATTGAAGGACAACATCATGTCCTAGTCCTGCGAAGTTTCTATCTCTAAGTTTTATTTTATATGAAGATGTAGATATAGAGCCAGTAGGATAGATACTCCACGAGTCAAGCTCCCTAATCAATACATCTACTGAATCAGGATGTGAAGTAGGTATAGGATACATAGTAACTCTTCTAATAAAGCGCTGTGTACGCAATAAACGTTCACTTTCTTTTATCTTCAAGGAGTCAAAGCGATCACCTTCTTTAAAAATCAAGAAGTTTTTAATAGTAAACTTCTTGGTTTTTAAATGTAAGTTATTACCTATTTTTTCAAGTTTAGTGTCTGGTTTTTTTAAAGAATCCTTATCAGAATAACCAAAAGGATCTAAGGTCTGGATACGTATGTTACGAATAAACTTCCCTTCTCCAAGTTCGAAGTGTTGGTCGTTTTTTATCTCAGGAGCTTTAGCAACTAGTTTTTTATTGTTTTTATATACTAGTTTATTAAAGAATCGACCTACTTTAGAATTCTTATTATTCTCTTCAAAATTGTTAATGATACGAGTGGTATCTCTAATTGTAATTTTAGGTGCTTCATACTCTGTGTAATGCACTTTAGTTTGGCTTACAGAGTCTTTTTTAAACACTATATTTTTCTGTGCGTTAGCAGAAGTAACACAAAAGATAAATAGTAATATGAAAACTTTAGTAAAGTGCATTTAGATATAAAAACTTAGACTTATAACGATAAATTTACGTGTTTATTTCTAAATCTCTAATATAATCTTCATGTTCATAGAAAAACAGTTCGAATAGCCCCATTTTTTCATTAAAAAAATCATATATTTCATTCCAAGTCTTTCTGTTATTGATACATACATTAGGTTGTTCTATCCAGATACGACTTATTAGCTTGCCATTTTCTAAATAGAAGCTTCTTTCAAATATTGCATCTGGTAAGTATTCTTCTAACAAGATTGTTCTTAAAGACTCTATTTTTTCGAAGTATATTTTCCTTTTTTCTTCGTCTTTGTGTTCAATATCTAAAAGGACTTGAGCTTTTTTATTATCTGCATAGAATTTAAAAGCAAAGTCTTTAATCTTAGTGTTGTGTAGTAACCATTTACGAGGATATTCATCTGCAAAAGTAATCCAGAACTCTTTTTTTATTTGTTGCGCTTCTTCTTTGCTATACATAGATAATAAAGTTGTATTTTTATTAGTTGAAAATAATACTTGTGCAAAAATATGACTTTTGATTCTGTTTTACATAAAATACCTGAAATTAAAAGTGTTAATCTATTAGGAATGGAGGCTCAGCAGTTAATGGTATCTGCAGAAAGACGGCCTTATCTACTAGTAGAAGACTTTGTGGATAGAAATCCAAGATATTCAGCTGTAATGATGTTGTTATACCCTAAAGGCAATGATACTTCGTTATTATTGATTGAACGAAGTAATGGAGGAGGAGTGCATGCAGGACAAGTGGGATTTCCAGGAGGAAAATATGAACAGGAGGATCAAACCTTAGAAGTAACCGCTTTAAGAGAAACAGGTGAAGAAGTAGGGATAGATGTAGGGGAGATAGAGGTATTAAAAGCTTTTACTCAAGTGTATATTCCTCCTAGTAATTTTATTGTTCAACCGTATTTAGGTATTATGGATAGTACTCCTAATTTGTATTTGAGTGAGCATGAAGTGGCTAGTGTTATTGAGATGCCACTTAGTACGTTATTAGATGATAATATCGTAAAAGAGGTGGGTCTACAGACTAGTTATGCTAATTATATCAATGTACCAGCATATGTGTTTAATGATTTTACTATTTGGGGGGCAACAGCGATGATGTTAAGTGAATTAAAAGAGACATTGAAAGAAGTTTTTAAATAGAATAGAAAAGAATTATTTCTTATATGTGTCATAAATACAGTGAATTAGTGTGTTATTTAGTATTTTTTTATGATTTGTAAATATGACTTATGTAAATTAATTAACAAACAAGTATGTCAAATGTTGTAATTTTGTAGTTCGCATTAATGATAATGAATTATGGGATTGTTTAAAAGAAATCCATTTGGCCATATTCTTTTTTTAAAGACTTGGATAATAAGGGTGTTTGGTTTTGCAACACACCAACGCTTTCGTGGATTTAATAATCTACAAATAGAAGGATCTGAAGTTTTAAGAAATCTTCCAGATAAACATGTTTTATTTATTTCGAATCACCAAACCTACTTTGCTGATGTGGTAGCAATGTATCATGTGTTTAACGCAAGTCTAAAAGGACGAGATGATTCTATTCGAAATATTTTCTACATATGGAAACCTAAACTTAATATATACTACGTAGCAGCGGCTGAGACAATGAAGTCAGGTTGGCTACCTCGTATTCTATCTTATGTAGGTGCGGTGACTGTAGATAGAACTTGGAGAAGTCAAGGAAAAGAATTAGATGAAAAGAGAGAAGTAAATCAAGATCAAGTAGAGAATATTAAGGTGGCTTTAGATGATGGATGGGTAATTACTTTTCCTCAAGGAACAACTAAATCGTTTAAACCAATTCGAAAAGGTACTGCGCATATAATTAAAAATTATAAGCCTATTGTAGTTCCTATTGTTATCGATGGTTTTAGACGATCTTTTGATAAAAAGGGATTACACCTTAAGAAGAAGGGAATTCTTCAGTCTATGGTTATTAAAGAGCCTTTAGATATAGATTATGAGAATGATACGATAGAACAGATTGTAGAGAAAGTAGAGATGGCTATAGAACAGCATCCATCTTTCTTAAAAGTAGTTCCTCAGGAGTTTATAGAAGAACAGACAGAACTTAACGAAAAAAGAACATATTCATATTATAAAAAAGACGAACGATAGTTCGTCTTTTTTTATTTGTACCGATAATGTAAATCTAGCTTTATCCCAGAATCAGCATTAGCCCAATACTACAAAGTAATTCTACTTTATAGTTCTTTCATTAGCTCTATTTTGTATAGTTGCTTTTCGTTTATCTGTCTATCGCTGATTCTGGGTTTATTTGTGTGATATATGATGTCTTAGGAGTATTAGGCTGTGCTATAATTTGATTTGATTTTTTATCAGATGTGTATTTGTAGTATCTTTATCGTTTAGTTATTCAAAAAAGGAATAGAGTTTTATGGCGCAAGTACAAGATAAACGAATTGACGAAATAAAAGAGCTATATGATCAACTCGTTACAGGTGATAAGTTGTCAAATGTAAATGAGGAAGAGAAAGTAGATGTATATAATAAGAATCAAGATCTGTCAGAACAAATCTTATCAATTATAGAAGAAATGTTAAGAGAAGAGCCTCTTAATAAAGATGCTCTATTTTGGAAGATACGAATCTATAATGGACCTCATTATGAAGACGTATCAGTGATGATGTCTACAGCTGAAGAAATAATAGAGAAGTTAGCTGATGATAAAAAGTCTGTGTTTAGTGCCTTTGATTGGTTAGCTTGGATTTATGAGACTAAGCTTGAATTAAAAGAAAAAGCAATAGAAATATTACACGATAAATTAATCGAGATATCTCTACTTAAAGAAGAATTTAGTTTAAAAGATCGAGAGTTTGGAGAAACTTACTATATGATAGCTTACTTGTATCGTGAGTTAGAAAATTACAGTACAGCTATTTCGTTTTACAAACTTGCTTTCGAACATTATCCAGATCATTACTATGCTACTTTTCAAGGTGGTAATTTGTTATTAGAGCGTGGAGAATATGAGGATACTTATCTATTGTTAAACTCTTTCTATATTTTTCACGGTAATGAGTATAGTGTTAATTATGCTAAGGATATAGAGAAGTTATATAAGGAAGGGAAGCTTGAAGGCAAATGGGATTTAATCTCATTAATGTATCACATAGGAATAGATTATCCGGAAGAGTTTGGAGCTAAGAGTACACGTGAATACGGAATGAAGTTTATCAATGTTATAGATAGTGAATTGCAGTCTAATCCTGATAATTTAGCCGTATTACGTATGAAAATACGTTATTATCTAGTGGTAGAGAAGAATTCTAAGAAGGCATTTGAGACATTAGAGAAGTATTATTCTATCGTAAAGAGGATTAATAGTTCGATGTTCTTTATCTACTATGAATTAGCGGAGAAATATAAAATAGAATTAGAAGATTACCCAATCGAATGTGATGGATTCTATGGTTATAATTTGCTTACACGTTTTTTAGAACGCGCAGGTGAATTAAAAGGGGATGACAATGATAAAGCATTGGAGTACTATAAGTATGCAAGACGAATAGGAGATATAGTATTAGCTCAGCAAGAAGCTTATTTTGAAAGAGGAGAAGGAAGCAAGGTAAGTAACAATGCTTATGGCTATGCTATGTTGTGTAACAATCTAGGAATAGTTATTCGCAATATTATCACGTTAACAGAGGGGGATTATAAAAGTGATGAGGGAAGATTAGCGATGTCATTACATAAAAGAGGAAATGTATCTCCGTTTAATGACATAATGCTATATTTGTAGTCTAAAAGAGAGAAATCATATGGTCAATCTATTTACCTTTTCAGCCGAATTTACAAGTGAAGAAGCATGCCGTTTGCACTTTAAAGAACAACGCGACAAAT
>JBOFGJ010000742.1:0-4037 GCA_051649065.1 Flavobacterium sp.
CTTAGTGTATTAATATCTGAAGTGGCTCCTTGTATATTACCTAGTTTAAGAGATGCTTCTGCTCGGATAAGATACATCTCACTTATTCTAAATACCTTGTAGTCATTGATACGATCGTTAAATGCACTACCGTCATATTTGCTGATTACATCGTCATTCTCAACACCGAAATAGTGTTCATATCTCATATCGTTGTCTGCGTCAAACTGATTTCTTAACTTTTTAGAAGCATAGTATAAAGTTTTACCACTGCTGAAGTCATACCAGAATATGTTCGGTCTGATATTATCGTCGTTATTGCGTTTAAGCTTAAAGATGACTTCCGCATTAGATGTGTCTTCCCAGATTCCTTCAAATTCACTAGCAGACGCAAGAGGGTATTTATTGATTAACTCACTAGCATATTGTGCAGCCTTGTCATAATCTTTTCCATAAAGCGATATACGTGCTCCTAAAGCGATAATAGCATCGTGACTAAGGCGAATACTAGAGTCTGTAGTTAAATGCTCCTGTGCCTCGTTAATATCGCTCCACAGTTGTTTATAGAAATCAATTAAGGTTTGTTTACCAGGTTTTTCAAATATATCAGACTTTGTCTTATACGGTATGGTAGAAGCATTCAGCCCTAAGTACTCTGACTGTCCGAAGATTCGGTGTAATTCAAAGTGTACTAATGCTCTTAGCCCGTGTAGTTCTCCTTTTAATTCAGCTAACTTCTGAATATCTGCTTCAGAAGTAACAGGTACTCTGTGCATATTCTCTAATAAGATATTTACTTTATACACACTGTGGTAGTAGTCTATCCATATCTGTTGTAGGATATCGTCATCAGCGCTAAATGTCCATCTGTTGATATTCACAGCATAGGAATTAACTCCTGCATTACCTGGTGCTAGTTGACAGTCATCAGCCATAACAGACCCGATAAGTGTGTTGTAGTCAATGTTTAACTGTGTGTAAGCTCCTAATACACCATACTCAAATTGTTTGACAGAACTGTAAATGTGATCATCACTTACGGCATCTTTTGGATCTATATCTAGCATACTATCACAACTCTGAACGCTTGTCGCTCCTGTGATAAGTAATACTACAATACTGATTTTATATAAGATTGTTTTCATTTGTTGTCGTTTTTAAAAGATTACTTTTATTCCAGCTGTTATCGTACGTGGTAGAGGATATTCATATTGGTACCAGTTGTTATCATCTTCAGGATCTTGTCCTTTGAAGTTGGTCCACGTCAATAAGTTTTGTCCTTGAGCGAAGATGTTTACCTCTTTGACCACCTTGTTCCACTTGCCGAAATCTTTAAACTTGTAGTTGATGTTTAAGTTTCTCAGTTTTAAGTAGTCTGCTTTTTGCAATTCTCTATCTGTCATGTAACGTGCATACTTAGCACTAGGGTTATCGCTTACGTCACCTGGGTTTTGCCACATATCTAACATACTTGTTGATTGGTTATAGATGCGGTAAGTCTGATCTGCTGATGTTCTGTAAAACTCTCCTGTATTCAGACGATACATTCCTTTAATGAATGAGAACAATGCACTTACTTCTAGGTTTTTATATTTAAAGTTAGTAGTAAAACCTCCTTTTATAGCAGGGTCAAAACCTCCTTTTACTAACACAGCATTGTCTGGATCGTATGTACCAGTGATATTTCCTTCTTTGTCATAGTATAGTGGAGCACCAGTCTGCTGATCTACACCAGCCCATTTGACCATGTAGAAGTGGCCTACTTGTTTCCCTACTTGGTGGATAGAGTAGTCCTCTGTGATGATTTCATCCTCGTCGCCTAAGCTTAAGATCTTGTTCTTGTTGTACGCGAAGTTCACTCCTAAGTTAAAGGTGAAGTCTCCACTTCTAATCACATCTCCTGATATTTTAAACTCAATACCGCGGTTTCTGATTTTACCCATGTTATCAGCTATAGATTCAAAACCTGAAGTATTAGAAAGGGTTCTATCTAAGAATAGATCACTTGTAATACGGTTATAAAAGTCAACTTCTCCAATCAATCTATTGTTAAAGAAACCGAACTCAACTCCTATGTCTAGGATCTTATTCATCTCCCAGTTATACTGGCTATTACCTGGTGATAATGGGTTAAAGGCTGTACCTCCGTTATACTGTCCTGGTCCGTAAAGACGGCGATAACCAAAGTCACTAGCGAATCCATTAGCGTTACCTGTCAGACCATAACTAGCTCTAAGACGCGCCATAGAGATGACGTCTATATCTTGCATAAAGTCTTCTACTTTCATATTCCAACTACCACCAACGGCGTAGAAGTATTTATATCTATTATTACTCGGTACACGAGAAGAACCATCTCTTCTCAAACTTGTTGATAGGGTAAATCTATTCTCATACGAGTATCTCAATAACCCTATCTGCGATAACAAAAGATTCTCAGACGCTCGTCCCTCCACTTTAGGGATAAAGTCATTCTCAGGAGTACCTGGAGTGACACCACCTGCAGTGTGATCTAAACCATCTATTAATCCATATCCTGTAAATCCGTGATAGTTATACTTCTGTCTATTCATTTCCATTAATGCAATAGCTTCTAGCTCATGCGCTCCCCATCTGTATTTATAGTTGGCACCGAAGTTAGCCATTAAGCCAATGTTCGTCTGATCACCTTGACTATACATCCCTTGTCCACCTTCTTCTACTAAATCACCGAAGTAGGTGTCAGGCTTGATAATATGTGTATTACTCAGTTTAGTATAATCTACTCCAAGTGTACTTGTCAGTTTTAAGTCATCTGTAATGTCAAAAGAGAAGTTACCCGCTAGTACAGCTTTCTGTTGCTTTTCTCTTCTGCTAACGTCATCATACATAGCTAACGCGTTAGTACCAAATCTATTTGCTCCTGGTGTTAGCTTTCCGTTCTCGTCATAAGGATTCTCATACGGAAGAGCAAAATACATAGAGGCTACAGGATTAGTCTCACTCACATTGAAGTCAGACTCTGAAGTCTGGCTATTGATATTCGCTAAGTTGATAAAGAAGTTAGAGCTTAATCTACCAGATTTATTGTGGATATTACTATTCACGTTAAACTTTTCAATACCTGAGTTATACAGTACCCCATCTTGTTTGAAGTAGTTCACAGAAGTATAGTGTTGTGTATCTGCATTCCCCCCTTGGAAGCTAAGGTTATGAGATTGGTTAATCCCACGTCTCATTAGTTTCTTTTTCCAGTCGATATTCGTTCTTCTAAGCTCTGCTAGACGCAAGTCTCCATCTGCATAGTCAGCCTCTGTCTTAGCTGTCTGTACACCATTGACTACTTTATAAGGGTTGTTTCTAGAATATGCCCATCCAGGTAAGTCTTGATCTTGAAGCATTTCTTCAAACTGTAGACGTTGGTTAGTATTCATCATATCCCATTTGCTGTTATTCGCTTCAGAATATCCGTATTGCGTTTGATAAGTGATACGCATTCCGTCATTATCACTAGCCCCTTTTTTAGAGGTAATCACGATCACTCCATTTGCTCCTCTAGATCCATACTGAGCGGTCGCAGCAGCATCTTTAAGCACAGTGATATCTTCGAAATCATCAGGATTAAGCGCTGAGAAGGTAGCAGGTGATATAGGCATTCCATTTAGTACATAAAGAGGATTAGTATTCTCATCTTGCATAGATCCGATACCACGGATAGTGACTCTACCAGGAGTACCTGGCTGCCCAGAAGGTGAGGCTACATATAGTCCTGGCACTTGCCCTTGTAGGGCTTGATCCATCGAGCTCACTTGTGATTTATTGATCGCTTGTGCCTCTATTTTACTAACAGCACCTGTAGTTTTAGAGCGAGACTGTTTAGTATATCCCGTTACTACGATACCTTCTAATAGATTATCTTCTATGTCTAAGTCTATAAACGAAGGATATGCTCCCGCTTTTATAGTAATTTCTTTATCAAAGTAACCAATATAGGATAAGCGAAGCTTTATTTCTTTTAAGTCGTTGTTTTCTAATTCGAACTTACCATCGTCTTGTGTAAGATCTACAGCATCATTAGT
>JBOFGJ010000743.1:0-8475 GCA_051649065.1 Flavobacterium sp.
TCAGGTGGAGAGTTATCACGTATTATGCTTGCTATTAAAGCAATCTTAGCGCGTTATTCAAATCTTCCGACTATTATATTTGATGAGATTGACACAGGTGTATCAGGTGAAGTCGCTGATAAAATGGGAGTGATTATGAATGATATGAGTAATCATATGCAAGTATTTGCTATAACCCATTTACCTCAGATAGCTGCGAAAGGTAAACAGCATTATAAGGTGTTTAAGACTTCGAATGATGAGACTACAACTTCTCAATTAGTTTTATTAAGTTACGAAGAAAGAGTACGAGAAATAGCACAAATGCTATCAGGTAAAGATATTAGTGATTCAGCATTAGTACATGCAAAAGAATTACTATCAAAATAACAAAAGCCATCTATTATAGATGGCTTTTGTTTTATATTATGGTTTAGGTTGTTCGTAAATTTTATGTATTATAGTTTGTTTTTCGGTAACTCTAAAGTAACCTAAAGCTTCTTTTTCAGGGGTTGTAAGATTCTTTACATTTCCTTTTATTTTTGAAACTGGTGTTTCAAAAGGCCCACCACCATTATTTATAGCACCAATGATAAGATTCATATAATCATAATAGTTTCTTGATATTTGATGTAGATCTATCTGAATAAGATCTCCTGGTTCATAGTCTTCGTTAGTAGAGATATCTTCAATAAGTTGACCTTTTGAAAACTCATTTGAACGCACACTTAGAATTGGTTTGTCTTCTTTGTAAAG
This sequence comes from Flavobacterium sp., assembly GCA_051649065.1. Lineage (GTDB taxonomy): Bacteria > Bacteroidota > Bacteroidia > Flavobacteriales > Flavobacteriaceae > Flavobacterium. Next base: position 736 of record JBOFGJ010000743.1, read on the forward strand.
CAAATTGGTATAATAGTAGTTCAACTCATTTTCATTTTTCACAACATCTTGATAATAGATTCTGATTGTGTAATAATCATCTCCAAGTAATTTTTCTCTTCTTTGTTCTACTTTTTCTATTTTAGGTGTTTCAACTAGTTTTTCTGTTGCCTCATAGATGTCATTGTTGTACTCTATATGTAGCTTATAGTCATTCTTTATCAGATTCTTTTTAATTGTAGTAGAGATATACTCTCCTGTGTTATTTAGTTCTTTAAAAGCATGTCTATTTCCCTCCCCATCTTCTACCCATACTAATGCATTATTAACTTTAGGAGTAACAGGATTGTAAAAATCAGTTGTTAAGGATAACTTGATGACTAAGGTGTCATTAGGAGTATCTGAAGTAAAATCTAGGTTACCTTCTACTACTAATCTAGGAGGTGCAGTCGGCAGATCTATGTGTACTACTTCTTCACACGATACCAGAGTAATTGCTAAAGAAAGAAAAGCTATATATTTTATTATCTTGTTCATTGGATTAAAATTTGAAGTTATAGGTAACACTTGGTACTATCCCAAAGATAGACATCTTGACAGCTTCGTTCTGACCTCTGTGATCTTTATTTTCTCTAAATGAAATAGATGCAGCGTTGGCTCTACCATATAAATTGTAAATACCAAATACCCATTCGCTTTGCCATTTTTTATGAGCATTGCCTTTAGGACTATAGTTTGCTGATACATCTAAGTGATGATATGATGGTAAGCTATAAGCATTTCTTTTTCCGAAGTTAGGAACACTTTGACCTAAGTAATCATATCTTCCTTCAGGATATGAGGTTGGTCGCCCTGACTGTAGAGTAAAACTAGCACTTAGACTCCATTTAGGATTTAGTTCATACATCGCTGTAACTGAGAAATCATGTGTTTTGTCATAAGCTGTTCTATACCATTCACCATTGTTAATGCCTGGTTCTTCAGCTGTTCTTCCTGGCGTACGTTGTTCTGACTTAGATAGAGTATAAGACATCCATCCTGTAAGTCTACCTAAGTTTTTACGAACTAATAATTCTAGACCATAAGCTCTAGATTCTCCTACCAATATAACGCGTTCTATTGCGTCATTTCCTATTAGTTGTGCTCCATCTATATAGTCTATTCTATTCTTTCCTTTTTTATAGAAGACTTCTGTTTCTAAGCTGTACTTACCTTCTTTAAAGTTTTGAAAGTACCCTAATGCAACTTGATCTACTATCTCTGGTTTTATATATTGGCTACTAGGTGTCCAGATATCTAAGGGAGTAGGAGCAGCTGTATTAGACATTAAATGAATGTACTGTGCCATTCTATTATAGCTCGCTTTGATAGACTGATCATCATTAAGGATATATGCTAGTCCTAAGCGTGGTTCGAAGTTATTATAAGTCTGTATACTCTTTCCTTTGCTATAAGATTTTTTGTCTATTACATCAGCCATTTTATATAGCCCTAAATTACTATCATATCTTACAGGTTGATTGTTTTGATACAGATTGACATCTTGCTTACCTATATTGGAGAAAGTTGAAAATCTTGCACCATAATTTAGACTGAAATGTTGACCTATACTTTGTTCCGCTTCTAAATATGCTCCTCCTTCAAATGCGTATTTAGAATCTAATTTTCTATAGATTATTGATGAGTCAGATCGTGTAGGTTTCATCGTTCCAGGTGAGAAATCATAATAAAGAGCACTGATACCATATTTTAATTGAAGATTAGTACTGATATCTTGTGTGAAATCATACTTCAATTGATAGTTTTTAATACCAGAATCCCATTTAAACTTCAATAAATCCATATCAAATCCATAGATATAATCACTATAAGTAAGAGTTAACTTACTACTTAAATCATCTTTGAACAAGTGATGCCATTGAGTATTCAACACTGTATTCCCAAAGTTGTTTTCGAATAATTTTGCAAACTTAAAGACATCCCTACCAAAGTATCCAGAGAAGGTAATCTTGTTTTTAGCATCTAATTCGAAGTTTAATTTAGTATTTAAATCATAGAAATAAGCAGAATTGTCGTTATCTGTTAATTTTAGAAATAAATGGGCGTATGAAGCTCTTCCTGCAACTAAGAATGATGATTTTCCTTTTTGAATAGGTCCTTCAGCCATTAATCTGCTTGAAATAATTCCAACACCACCTGTTCCGTGGTATTCATTAGTATTACCGTTTTTTTGAAAGACTTCTAATACAGAAGAAGCTCTTCCTCCAAATCGTGCAGGAATACCTCCTTTATATAGTTTTAGATCGTTAATCGCATCTGAGTTAAATATTGAAAAGAAACCAAATAAGTGAGATGAACTAAATACATTAGCATCATCTAAGAGTATTAGATTTTGTCCTGCACTACCACCGCGAACGTTAAATCCTGAAGCTCCTTCACCAGCATTAGTTACTCCTGGTAAGGATAGAATAGATTTAAGAACATCAACTTCTCCTAATACAGCAGGCATCCTTTTTACCTCTTCTATAGATAGTTTATTGACGCTCATCTCTGGAGTTCTAATATCTGCTTTAGTAGTATTCTTAACTATAATTAATTCATTCAGTAGAGAGTTATCTTGTTTTAGATTGATATTAATAACCTGGGATGCTTTTAGGTCTATTTTACTTATACTACTAGTATATCCTAGATATGATATTGTTAATGTATAATTACCTGTAGGAAGGTTAAATGAGAATTCTCCATTCTCATCAGTCATTTCGGCTTTATTTAATTCTTGAATAAAAATAGTTGCTCCTATAAGAGGAGTATTTTGATCTGTTACTTTTCCTTTAAGAGTAGGTTGAGCTTGTTCTTCTATAACCTTTGCTTTTACACTCTGCAAGTGTAGTGGAATTGTCAAAGCATAGAGAAGTAACCCTAATGTGTATTTGGTAAACTTTTTGTTAGTATTCATTCAGTTTATTATTAAGTTTCAATGCAAAAATAAACAAGGTGAAGTGCTTATTCGTAAAGTTAAACGCACGAGGAGTAGGTATTATTTTAATGGCATTCAAATAAATAGCATGTACTACCTCGATTAATGCTATTCGATTCTTTACTTTTGTTTATATGAAGTCACTTTGGAAGTTTTATTCTAATTTTTGGGTTAGGAATGTTGTAGTTATCATTCTACTTATCAGTGTTTTTACTTTTGCAGTTTCTGTGGACAAAAGAGACCAGTCTTTATTGGAAATTTTGGAAGAAGTCTTGCCTTCAATTTTTATTGTCTATGGATGTATTCTGATTAGTAATATTATTTTAATTAAAAGGTATCTTATTACGAAGCGTTATAATATCTTTTTACCTCTAATGCTTTGTTATTGGTCTGCAGCTATTATTGGTACTGCTTTTTTAAATATGCAAAATGGCGATTTTGATTCTTGGTTGATAGAAATTGTTAACATTGTGTTTCTTGCTTTTTTAGGTACAGGAACCTACTTTATACATCTATGGTTATTTAATGATATTACTGTTAGAGAGAAGCGTTTGATTAGTACAGTAGCAGAATTAGACTTTCTAAAGATGCAATTAAACCCGCACTTTCTTCTTAATGCCATGAACAATTTATATGGAGAAGCTTTAACTAATCCTAGCGAGACTCCTGAACGGATACTACAACTTTCTTTGCTTTTGAGATATCAACTTGAAGCAACTAAAAAAGAGTTTGTTGCTTTATATCAAGAAATTGAGTTTATTAATGAGTATTTTAATTATTATAAATTCAGAACGAATGACTTAATAGTAGATATAAAGTTTGAAGGTGAAATAGATAAATATAAATTACCTCCCTTATTGTATTTCAGTCTAGTAGAGAACGCAATTAAGTTTACTCTTCAAACAGATTCACCTTATATAAAGCTTCGAGGAAAGATTCAAGGGAATCACTTGTATTTTGAGTTAGAGAATAGTTGCCTTCCTGATGAGCTGATTCAAAAAGGAACAGGACTAGGATTATTAAATTTAGAAAGGCGATTAGAAGTGTCTCAACTTAAATATAAGTTTAAAAAGAGCAAATCAAAACATCATTATAAAACTACTTTAGAATTATGGGAATTACCTACAAATGTTTAATTATTGATGATGAGAAACCTGCACATCAGGTTTTGCTAAGTCATATTAAACAATGTGAAGATTTAGAATGTATAGGACACGCTTATAGTGGGAAAGAGGCATTAACTTTCTTACAAACCAATGAAGTAGATATTTTATTTTTAGATATTAATATGCCATTAATATCGGGTTTAGAATTATTAGAAATGCTTCCTGTAAAGCCAACAACGATAGTTACAACAGCCTATTCTGACTTTGCTTTAGAATCATATCAGAACGATGCTATTGATTACCTTTTAAAACCAATATCATTTAGCAAGTTTTTAAAAGCTGTTGAGAAGGCTAAGATATTTTGTAAAGAGAGAAAGGATAGTATTAAAAAGAGCCTGCCTCATAGTGTTTTAGTAAAGGAGGATGGGTTCGATTATTTTATTGATATGAATGATATTATATATATAGAGAGTGCTGGTAACTATATTAAGATATTTACAAATAGTAGACGCAAAAGTTACTTTATATATGGATCATTGGTTGGTTTTAAAACGGAACTAACAGGTGAGGAGTTCGTGCAGATACATCGTTCGTTCATTATTAATAAGAAACATATAAAAGAACGTTTTATGAGTAAATTAGTACTTATTAATGGAGATGAAGTCCCTATAGGTCGTAAGTATCAGATTCTGTTAGATCAATAGTTTTAGTATATAAGAAAGGTCATCTATTACAGATGACCTTTTTTAATTTTAACCCAGAATCAACGATAGACAGATAAACGAAAAGCAATTATACAAGATAAGTCTGAATTAGATAATAGCATACTATAGTATGGTTATAGAGCTAATGAAAGAACTATACAGTAGAATTATTTTGTAGTATTTGGCTAATGCTGATTCTGGTTTTAACTTAGAATACTATGATTATATAGCATCAATAATATTGTTTAACGTAGTACTAGGACGCATTGCTTTAGCTGTATCTACTACATTTGATTGGTAGTATCCACCTATGTTTTGCGCTTTACCTTGAGCACCGATTAATTCTTCGTTTATTTTAGCTTCGTTTTCTGCCATAGCTTTAGCTATTGGAGTGAACTTCGCTTTTAATTCAGCATCTTTAGATTGGTTAGCTAATGCTTCAGCCCAATACATAGCTAAATAGAAGTGAGAACCACGGTTATCTATAGATCCTACTCTACGAGCTGGTGATTTATCGTTGTCTAAGAATTTAGCTGTAGCTTCATCTAATGTCTCAGCTAATACCATTGCACTAGCATTGTTTTGAGTTTGGCTTAGGTGCTCAAAAGAAGCTCCTAATGCTAAGAATTCTCCTAGTGAATCCCAACGTAAATATCCTTCTTCGATAAATTGTTCGATGTGCTTAGGTGCAGAACCTCCAGCTCCTGTTTCGAATAATCCACCACCATTCATTAATGGAACGATAGATAACATCTTAGCTGATGTACCTACTTCTAAGATAGGGAACAAGTCAGTTAAGTAATCACGAAGTACATTTCCTGATACAGAAATAGTATCAAGACCTTGACGGATTCTCTCTACAGAAACTTTAGTAGCTTCAACAGGATTTAAGATTCTAATATCTAATCCAGTTGTATCGTGGTCTTTTAAGTAAGTATTTACTTTAGCGATGATTTCTCTATCGTGAGCTCTATTTTCGTCTAACCAGAAGATAGCAGGTGTATCAGATAAACGTGCACGGTTTACAGCAAGTTTAACCCAGTCTTGAATAGGGGCATCTTTAGTTTGACACATTCTGAAGATATCACCTGTTTCTACATTTTGTTCAAAGAAGATATTTCCTTTCTCATCTGTTACACGGATTGCTCCATTTGCTTCAGCTTGGAAAGTTTTATCGTGAGAACCATATTCTTCAGCTTTTTGAGCCATAAGACCTACGTTAGGTACAGAACCCATTGTTGTAGGGTTATATGCTCCATTTGCTTTACAGTCTTCGATTACAGCTTCATAAACACCTGCATAACATCTATCTGGGATAATTGCTAATGTATCTTGAGCTTTACCTTCAGCATTCCACATTTGACCTGAAGTACGGATCATAGCAGGCATAGATGCATCTACGATTACGTCAGATGGTACGTGTAGGTTAGTAATACCTTTATCAGAGTTTACCATTGCGATAGCTGGTCCGTTAGCAATAGCAGTTTCGATAGCTGCTTTTACTTCTGCCTCTTGAGCGTGTCCTGCTAGTTTAGCATATAGATCACCTAACCCATTGTTAGGAATAACACCTAAGTCAGCGAATAATGTTGCATACTTAGTGTATACTTCTTTGAAATAAACCTCTACTACAGCTCCGAAGATGATAGGGTCAGATACCTTCATCATAGTTGCTTTTAGGTGAGTAGAGAATAATATATTTTTAGCTTTTGCTTCTTCTTTACATTCAGATACGAAAGCTTTTAGTTTGTTTACATTAAGAGCAGAAGAATCAATAATCTCTCCTTGTAATAATGGAGCAAAGTCTTTAAGTAATTTAACCGAACCATCTGTACTAATAAATTCGATTTTATATTGACAGTTGTTAGCAACAGTAACTGATTTTTCACTTCCATAGAAGTCTCCCTCAGCCATTGAAGCAACTCTTGTTTTAGAATCAGCTGTCCATGCGCCCATTGAGTGTGGGTGTTTTTTAGCGTAGTTTTTAACTGCTTTTGGAGCTCTACGATCTGAGTTACCTTCACGAAGAACTGGGTTTACAGCAGAACCTAATATTTTAGCGTATTTAGCTTTGATTGCTTTTTCTTCTTCTGTTTTTGCATCAGCAGTATAATCTGGCACAGCAAAACCATGAGCTTGTAATTCCTTTATAGCAGCATTTAACTGAGGAATAGAAGCAGAGATATTAGGTAATTTAATGATATTAGCTTCAGGTGTCTTAGCTAATTCACCTAATTCTGCTAAAGCATCTCCTATTCTCTGTTCTTCTTTTAAGAATTCAGGAAAAGTAGCTAGGATACGTCCTGCTAAAGAAATGTCTCTTGTCTCAACGTCAATATTTGCTGTTTTAGCAAATGCTTGTACAATTGGTAAAAACGAATACGTAGCTAACATTGGAGCCTCGTCTGTAAACGTGTAAAGGATTTTTGATTTTTGTGTCATTTTTTTTCTACTTTAAATGAAAACAATATTATCGTTAAATATATTTTGTTTAAACCTTGAAATTTATAAAGCAAATATACTAATTATGTATGTTATTGCTTGGGCTTTATAGTCTTTTTAGAGTTGAATTATGAATTTGGTAATAGTGACTTTTTATATTTCTGTTTTGGTATTTTTTGATATAATATTTTGTCATATTAATGAAAAAGGTCACCCTGTAAAAGAGTGACCTTTGATATTATTTCATATTTAGTAATTTCTTCCACCATGAACGATTATCTGTTTCGGCATCTTGGCCGTAACCGTAACCATATCCATATCCATAACCGTATCCCTTATTAGTTTCCGTGTCATTTAAGATAATTGACATATTTGGTAACTTACCTTCTTTATGTAAATCATTAGGAAGTCTTAGCATACGTTTGTCTAGATAATTTGCTCTTGCTACATAAATGAATGTATCAGCATATTTAGCGATAAGCAATGTATCTGTAACTAGACTTACTGGAGCTGTATCTACAATGATGTAATC
>JBOFGJ010000744.1:0-1762 GCA_051649065.1 Flavobacterium sp.
TATTAGTACAAGATAAAATTAGAATCGTATTAACCACTCCGTTAACAGCAGAGTCAGAATTAAATAATCATATCGTAAAGCACGGTGATGGAGTAAAAGTAGTAGCGCTGTGGGTAGAGGATGCGCGTAAAGCTTATGAAGAGACTACTAGCCGTGGAGCGAAATCATATATGGAACCTGTGGTAGAGAAAGATGAATTTGGAGAAGTAGTCCGTGCTGGTATCTATACGTATGGTGAGACTGTACATATGTTCGTAGAGCGCAAAAACTATACAGGTGCTTTCTTACCAGGGTTTAAGAAGTGGGAGAGTGATTATAATCCTTCACCAGTAGGCTTGAAATATGTTGACCATATGGTAGGGAATGTTGGGTGGAATGAGATGAATACTTGGGTTAACTGGTATGAAGATGTAATGGGATTCGTTAACTTCTTATCTTTTGATGATAAACAGATTAATACAGAATATTCTGCTTTAATGAGTAAAGTAATGTCTAATGGAAATGGTAGAATTAAGTTTCCTATCAATGAACCAGCCGAAGGAGTAAAAAAATCACAAGTAGAGGAATATTTAGATTTCTATAATGGACCTGGAATACAACATATCGCTGTAGCTACTGATGATATTATTAAAACTGTAGCGGATATGAAGAGTAGAGGTGTAGAGTTTTTATCAGCTCCACCACAATCATATTACGATATGATTCCAGCTCGTCTAGGTGTGCATATGGAAATGATGAAAGAAGATATCAAAGAGCTTCAGAAGTTAGCTATTATGATAGATGCAGATGAAGAAGGCTATTTATTACAGATATTTACTAAGCCTGTAGAGGATCGTCCTACTTTATTCTTTGAGATTATTCAACGTATGGGAGCGAGAGGATTCGGAGCAGGGAACTTTAAAGCACTATTTGAGTCTATCGAACGAGAACAAGAAAAAAGAGGAACACTTTAGAATTCAGTTAATTAAATACTAAAATAGGCTTTATTAAAGCTTGTTTAGTTAAACATAAGTTAAAAGACAATAGCGATAGTAATAATCAGTAAAAAGCTATACATTTGCACTCGCAAAAATAAAGTCGTCATAAGCTTTATTTGAGTGTAATAAATTTTTCATAATTTATAGTTTTTTGGTTGGTTAATAGCATAAAAACTCAGTCATTTCTTTGGCTGGGTTTTTTTGTTTCTTATTTTTGATTAAAATATGGCCAATATGAAAAAGAATCTTTTAATACTACTAGTGTTTTTAATAAGTACTAGTTTTCTTTATTCACAATCTTCTGTGAAAGCTTTTGATAAGGGTGAGTTCCTTAAATTTAGAATTAGTTATGGTTTAATAAATGCGGGTATTGCTACATTGCGTTTAACAGATACTGTACATAATGGAATTCCAGTATACCACGCAAAGGGTATTGGTTATACTACAGGTGTGACTAAAGTTTTTTTTAAAGTATATGATAACTATGAAAGTTATTTCGAAAAGAGCAATGTGATTCCACATCGTTTTATTCGTAAAATTGACGAAGGAGGCTATACTAAAGATCAAGAGGGGTGGTTTAATTATAAAACAATGAAAGCGACCGTTAAAGATTATGAAAAGAAAACTGAAAAGGAGTATACAGTCACACGCAACGTACAAGATATTGTATCAGCTTTCTATTATCTACGTAAATATCCTGGGTTAAATGATCTTAAAGTAGGTGAGTCTATTGAGATAGATATGTTCTTTGATGGAGAAATATTTAAATTTAAATTAAAATATCT
>JBOFGJ010000745.1:0-7306 GCA_051649065.1 Flavobacterium sp.
TAGTATCTTCGCAGGAGACTTATTCAGAATGTACACTAAATATTGTGAAGGTAGAGGATGGAGAACTTCTGTGGTAGATGTAAATGAAGGTACTTCAGGTGGATATAAAGAGGTAATCTTTGAAGTTACTGGTGAAGATGTTTATGGTACATTAAAGTATGAGGCTGGTGTGCACCGTGTACAACGTGTTCCTCAGACAGAAACTCAAGGACGTGTACACACATCTGCGGCTACTGTTATGGTATTGCCAGAGGCTGAAGAGTTTGATGTACAGATTGATATGAATGATGTGCGTATTGATTTCTTCTGTTCGTCAGGACCTGGAGGACAGTCGGTAAATACAACTAAATCAGCTGTGCGTATGACACACATTCCTACTGGATTGGTAGCTCAATGTCAGGATGAGAAATCTCAACACAAGAATAAAGATAAAGCTTTGACTGTATTGCGTTCTCGTTTATATGAGATGGAGTTAGCTAAAAAGCAAGCAGAAGATGCTACTAAGCGTTCTTCTCAAGTAAGTAGTGGAGATAGATCTGCAAAGATTAGAACCTACAACTATCCTCAAGGACGTGTAACTGATCACCGTATAGGTCTTACATTATATGATCTAGATGGTGTAATGAACGGTAATATTCAGAAAGTTATCGATGAGTTACAATTAGTAAGTAATACTGAGAAATTAAAAGAAGGAGACGTTTATTAATCGTCTTTGCTAAATATTATAAACCACACTTGCTTATGTATAGTGTGGTTTTTTTTAAACTACAACTATTAAACAATGACTACACAACAATTAATAGAACAAATCAGAATAAAGAAATCCTTTCTATGCGTAGGATTAGATGTTGATTTAGATAAAATACCTACTTTTTTATTAAAAGAAGAGGATCCTATATTTAGCTTTAATAAAGCGATTATAGATGCAACACATCAATATGCTGTTGCGTATAAACCCAATATTGCATTTTACGAGGCTTATGGAATTAAGGGGTGGATGTCATTAAAGAAAACAATAGAGTATATTAATGAGTATTACCCTGAACTGTACACTATAGCTGATGCTAAACGAGGTGATATCGGAAATACGGCTTCTATGTATGCGAAGGCATTCTTTGAAGATATGTCTTTTGATAGTGTTACTGTAGCTCCTTATATGGGGAAAGATTCAGTAGAACCTTTCTTGGCTTTTAAAGATAAGCACACGATACTATTAGCATTAACGTCTAATAAAGGGGCTTTTGATTTTCAAACAAAAGAAGTGGATGGTAAGCCGTTTTATCAGCTAGTGTTAGAAACTTCTCAACAGTATGAGAATGCCGAAAACTTAATGTATGTAGTAGGGGCAACAAAAGCAGAGTATTTTGAAGAGATTAGAAAAATAGTTCCAAATAACTTTTTATTAGTACCTGGAGTAGGAGCACAGGGTGGGAACTTGCAAGATGTGTGTAAATACGGCTTAAATAAAAATGTAGGATTGTTAATCAATTCGTCAAGAGGGATTATCTTTGCATCAAAGGCGGAAGATTTTGCAGAAAAAGCAGGATTAGAAGCTAAAGCCATTCAAATAGAAATGGAAGAGATATTAAATAAAATGGTATGATTGTATTAAAAGATCAAATAGGGCAGGAGCACCACTTCGAACAAGCACCAAAAAGAATCATTTCTTTAGTTCCTTCACAAACGGAAACTTTATGTGATCTAGGGCTAGAGGATGAGATAAAAGGAATAACTAAATTCTGTGTACATCCTTATCACTTAGGAGTGGTTAAGATAAAAGTAGGTGGTACTAAGAAGGTGCATATAGAAAAGATAAAAGCACTTAACCCTGATATTATTATTGCTAATAAAGAGGAGAATACACTTGAGATCGTTGAAAGTCTTAAGGAGATTTGTCCTGTTTGGGTAACTGATGTGGTTACTTTAGAAGATAATAAGCAAATGATCGAAGATTTCGGTGTATTGTTCAATAAAAGAACAGAAGCCAAAAAATGGAATGACAAGATAGACTTTGCTATTAAGGAATTTATGTCTTTCATTAGTACAAGAGTGGAACAGAAATCTGCTTACTTTATCTGGAGAGAACCTTATATGGCGGCAGGTGATGATACGTTTATCAATACGCTGTTGACTCTAAATAAGTTTACGAATGTATATGCTAATAGAGAAGGAAGATATCCTGAGATAGAAATTAGAAAAATGAGAATACAGGGTGATCCAGAATTAGTATTCTTGTCTTCTGAGCCTTACCCGTTTAAGGAAGAGCACGCTTTTGAGATAGGAAGATGTTCACATCACGCAAAAACGATATTCGTAGATGGAGAGATGTTCTCATGGCACGGTACTCATTTACACAATGCTTTTGAGTATTTTAAACAAATACATAAGCGCTTAGAGTAAGTAAAAGCTTTGTATATATAATATAAAATAAAAAGCCGAGTAGTCATCCTACTCGGCTTTTTTTAACTAACCCTAACTGTTATGAAATCAATCATTATTGATGTAGCAAATATCAAAAAAATATTTGAATAGAGCAGTTAATTGAATGTTATAATAATGTTATAGTTGTATTTTTATTTAAAAAGTAATTTTTAATTCAAAAAATAATCTATTTTGTTATTTATTCTTTGATTGTTTCTTTGTAGAATTATTTGATGTGTTATTTTTAGAAGAGTTTGTTAGATTATCTTGAATTGCGAACACATCTTTTAGAAGTTTAGTATCTCTCGAACCTGTAATATTTTCTCTAATATTCTTCTCTTCTACAGCAATCATTTTAAACACACCGTCCATCGTCTGATTAGTGATATAATCTGTAAGGTCCGTAGGGACGGGAGAAACTAAAGGTAGGGCATTATATGTTGTTGACATCTTTTCCCATATCTCATCTGCACCTACATCAGATAAAGAAGATTTGATGACAGGACTAAATTTTTCATAAAGACTCTTCGTTGTACTTTTCTTTAAATAATCTGTTGCAGCTGATTGACCACCGATTAGGATATCTTTTGCATCGTTAAACGTCATATTTTTTACAGCGTCAACAAATATAGGAGTAGCTTCTTTGACAGCATCTTCTGCAGCGCGATTGATTAGTGTTAATCCTTGATCTGCTAGGTTACCCATTCCTAGTTTACGTAAGGTTTTGTCTACTTTTTGAAATTCAGCAGGCATAACGATTTTTACAAGTTCATTTTTAAGAAAACCATCTGGTTGAGCTAGTTTACTTACTTGTTCAGAAATTCCTTTGTCAAGAGCTTCTTTTAATCCTTTAGCAACTTTATCTTGAGTGATACTGTTGATTAGGTTACTTGTTTTGTTGTTCTGAGCATTAACGATAGGGGAATTAGCTAAAGCGCAAAATAAGATGGCTGTAGCTATCATTGTCTTTTTCATAGTGAGTTTTATTATTTTGTAATTGTATTTACTTCTAGTTTAATTGCTTGTCTAACAATTTCTATTTTTTGTTCTATTTGTAGATTTTGGCTAAGTAAGGTTTGTCTTAGTTGAGTCGCATTCGCGATATTTGGGTTGGCACTAGTAACTTGGATTAGTGCTATAATATCATTTTTAGTTTGTATTAATGTTTGCCAAAGTTGATTGCTTACATAAACCTGTTGAGAGACATTGTAATCAAACTCTTGTTCTAAATGTGTGATAAGATTGATCTGATATAGAGTTTTGTCTTCAGAAGTAGGGTTTATTCTCAAAACAAGTTTCTTTAGATCAATGCGTTCAACAAGAATAATTAAACGTTCGAAAGCTTGTAATTTCAGTGCTTGAAGATCAATAGTGTTTTGTGTTCTAAGTTTTTCTAATAGAAAAAGATCTTTTTTAGATTGATTTACTAATAATTTACTAAAAGACATATAGGCTACAGCTGCAGTAATTAAGGCAGGAATAGTATATGCGATAAGTTGTAAGATAAAATCCATATCCATTGCGATTATTTTTGAACAAAAGTATGGAATATTATGTTTTATGTGCTAATTTTTATAGCAGTAAAAAACTTGTTATAAAGGTATAGTAATCGTAATTTTGACACTTTCGAGTAAATTAGATATGCAAAATTATATAGATCAGTTAAATGAGGCTCAAAGAGCGCCTGTGCTTCAAAAAGAAGGACCAATGATAGTAATTGCTGGTGCAGGATCAGGGAAAACGAGAGTGTTGACTTTACGTATAGCTTATTTAATGCACCAAGGAGTGGATGCATTTAATATTCTATCACTGACCTTTACTAATAAGGCAGCTCGTGAAATGAAAGTGAGGATAGCCCAAATCGTAGGTAGTTCAGAAGCAAAGAACTTGTGGATGGGGACATTCCACTCTGTATTTGCAAAAATACTTAGAGCTGAGGCTGATAAATTAGGGTATCCAAGTAACTTTACTATTTATGATTCTCAAGATAGTCAGCGTTTAATCGGACAGGTTATTAAAGAGATGCAATTAGATAGAGATATCTATAAACCGAAAGAAATCTTAAGTAGAATATCGTCTTATAAGAATAGCTTAGTAACTGTAAAGGCTTATTTTAATAATCCTGAATTACAAGAAGCAGATGCGATGAGTAAAAGACCTCGTATAGGGGAGATTTACAATAACTATGTAGAGCGCTGTTTTAAGTCAGGAGCAATGGACTTCGATGATTTGTTATTAAAGACAAATGAATTGTTGACTCGTTTTCCTGATGTGTTATCTAAGTACCAAAATAGATTTAAGTATATCTTAGTAGATGAGTACCAAGATACGAACCACTCGCAGTACCTTATTGTTAAAGCATTGTCAGATCGCTTTCACAATATTTGTGTGGTAGGTGATGATGCTCAGAGTATCTATGCTTTTAGAGGGGCAAATATTAATAATATATTAAACTTCCAAAAAGATTATGAAGGGGTGCAAACGTATCGACTAGAGCAGAATTATCGTTCTTCTAGAAATATAGTAGAGGCGGCGAACTCTGTTATTGATAATAATAAGGTGAAATTAGATAAAGTAGTATGGACTGCTAATGATAATGGACCAAAAATAAAAGTACACCGATCTTTAACAGATGGAGAGGAAGGACGTTTCGTAGCATCAACAATCTTTGAAGAGAGGATGCAGAATCAAAAGAACAATAGTGATTTTGCTATTTTATATAGAACCAATGCGCAGTCACGTGCGATGGAGGATGCCTTGCGTAAAAAGGACATTCCTTATCGCATATATGGGGGGCTGTCATTTTATCAGCGCAAAGAGATTAAAGATGTATTGTGTTACTTAAGATTAGTGATTAATCCTAAGGATGAGGAAGCTTTAGTACGTGTGATCAACTATCCTGCTAGAGGTATAGGGAATACGACATTAGATAAGCTTACTATAGCAGCGAATCACTATAAGAGATCTATATTTGAGGTGATGGAACACATCGATAAGATAGACTTAAAGATTACTGCTGGAACTCGAAATAAGTTGAGTGACTTTAGTAATATGGTTAAGGCGTTCCAAGCATTAGAAACTACAATGGATGCGTATCAGTTAACGGAGCATATCATTAAGAAGACTGGATTGGTACAAGAGATGCGAAAAGATACTACGCCTGAGGGGATTACTCGTATGGAAAATATAGAGGAGCTTCTAAATGGTATCAAAGACTTTATCGATGGACAGAAAGAAGTAGATGGTGCTAGAGGAGCTTTAAGTGAGTTTATGGAAGATGTGGCATTAGCTACAGATCTAGATAAGGACACAGGTGATGATGATAGAGTAGCGTTAATGACTATACACTTGGCTAAGGGACTTGAGTTTCCTACAGTATTCTGTGTAGGGATGGAGGAAGATTTGTTTCCAAGTGCAATGAGTATGAATACGAGAAGTGAGTTAGAGGAGGAGAGAAGGTTATTCTATGTAGCTTTAACTCGTGCAGAGCATCAAGCTTATCTTACTTATGCCCAATCTAGATATAGATGGGGTAAATTAGTAGATAGCGATCCTTCACGCTTTATAGAAGAGATCAAGGATGAATATCTAGAGTATTTGACTCCTGTAGAGACTAATTATAGATATAAGCCGACGATTAATGCAGATATATTCGGTGATGTAGATAAGAGTAAATTAAGGTTGACAAAGCCTGTGGGCGGTAATCCTCCTGCTTACATCACAGATAATGAAGAGCCAAAAGAGAATAGAAATATTAGGAAACTTAAACCAGTGGACTCTTCGAATGCTAAGGTGGCAAGTCTGACAAATGGCAATCAAGATCTTGTAGTAGGTCAGAATGTAATGCACGAACGTTTTGGTAGAGGTACCATTATCGGATTAGAAGGTATGGGTGCAGATAAGAAAGCAGAGATACGATTTGATGTAGGTGGGATTAAAAAACTACTTCTGAGATTTGCTAAGCTTCAAGTTTTATAGTAAATTTAAGTACACTAATAATAGTAATTATGTCACAGTTTATAAAGATCTATCCTGAGAATCCAAGTGAGAAAGAGATAGATAAAGTGGTAAAGGTATTAAGAGATGGAGGATTAGTTATCTATCCAACGGATACTGTATATGGATTAGGATGTGATATTTCGAATTCAAAGGCATTAGAGAAGATCGCTAAGATAAAAGAGGTTAAGTTAGAAAAGGCTAATTTTTCTTTTATATGTCACGACTTAAGTAATATCTCTAATTATGTTAAGCAGATAGATACTTCTACTTTTAAGATACTTAAAAAGGCTTTACCGGGACCATATACATTCATATTACCTGGAAATAATGACTTGCCTAAGGATTTTAAAAAGAAAAAAACCGTTGGTATCCGTGTGCCTGATAATAATATAGCACGAGAGATAGTGAAGAAACTTGGCAACCCCATAGTGTCTACTTCTATATATGATGAGGATGAGATATTAGAATATACTACAGACCCAGAGTTGATCTTTGAAAAATGGCAAAATATTGTAGACGTGGTTATTGATGGGGGATATGGAACAAATGAAGCCTCTACTGTAATCGATTTGTCAGGAGATGAACCAGAAGTGATCAGGGTAGGTAAAGGGGATAGTGATATCTTCTAAATGAATAGATTAAAATTAAAAAATAAATAATTAACAAGGTTAATTTACAGTTGCAAAGCATATAACCTTAATTAAATTAGGGTTTTTCAAACTGAATTGTTATTTTTGTAACTGTTTAAATTAAAAGCTAAACGTATCACACTATGAATTTACATGAATTTCAAGGTAAAGAAATATTAGCTAGCTACGGTGTAAGAGTACAACGTGGATTAGTAGCTAACAACGCGGAAGAAGCAGTTGAAAAAGCAAAACAACTT
>JBOFGJ010000746.1:0-3329 GCA_051649065.1 Flavobacterium sp.
CAACTACTGACGTGGCAGAAAAGTAAAAAACAACAAAACTAAGTAATGTCATAACTATGCCATAAAGTATCAACTTACGCGAACCACTAGATCCGCCAAACTTACCTACTAAGGGTGCGGCAAAAGCTCCACACGCTCCTATCAATCCAAATGACCCTATCAATGCAGAATCATATTCGAAAGGTTTATTGTGTAATAACAATACCATGGTAGTCCAGAACGTACCGAACTGAGCGAATGCCAATGCTGTGATACCTGTTGATTCTCTAAGTATAGGTTGTTCCTTTATTAATATAAATAAAGATTTATACAGGTCGATCACTTTACCATTAAACGTTGGTTTATTATAAGGAAGTCTCCATTGAATCATGAGAACCAAGATGACACTAACTCCTGTTGCTATCCAGAACATTCCTCTCCAGCCTAACCATACGCCAACAAATCCACTGACTGTACGAGAAAACAGGATTCCGATTAACAATCCACTCACTACAGTACCTATCACCTTACCTCGTTGTTCATCAGAAGATAAACTTGCAGCTAATGGCAGTACTAACTGCGGAACGATAGAAGTTGCTCCTAATACGAAACTGATAATCTGAAGCCAAAAGAAATCCTTAACTACTGCTGTCAATGCTAAGGCTATAGTAGCAAATATAGTAGTAATGATAATTTGCTTCTTACGCTCTAACATATCTCCTAATGGAATCATTAGAAACATTCCTACTGCATAACCAGCCTGTGTCAAATAAGTCAAAGTTCCTGCTGAAGACTCTGACACCCCAAATTCTTCAGAAATCAAAGGAATAAGGGGCTGACAATAATATAAATTAGCAACGATTAATCCCGTAACCGCTGCCATAAATAAAACATTTGATTTTGATAAACTCATAGGTGCAAATTTATACTAATTCAAAACCATAAATATTAAGCTAACGTAAGAAATTATAATATTCACAACAAATGTAGAAGATTTACAATGCAAATAATTAATCCATAAAAAAGGAATCCTGTAAACGAACGTTGTCCTCTTACTATAAATCTATTCTTTTAATTTTTAAAGAAACACACAGCCAATACACTACAAAAAAATATAACAAACAATAAAGCTATAAACAATAACTGTACAGCTATATTAGGACGAGACAGAGTGGTCGCATAATGGTCGCATAGTGATCGCATAATGGTCGCATAGTTTTGGCCATTTTTGATGCGATCACTATGCCATCATTATCCTATCAAAATGCTATAACCATAGATAGTAATAGTGCTATTAATCATTCATATTTTCTAATTAAATAGGGTGTGATTTTTAAACCCAGTTTAAGTGATAGACATATAAACGAAAAGTCATTATACAAAATAGCTCTGAATTTATGAAAGGGCTAGGTTTAAAATAGTCCTGTGGATTGTTATAAAACGAAGAGCCAACAGTAGCAAGACATGTAGTATGGTTTTAGAAGAAATGAAAGAGATATGAAGTAGAAATACTTTGCAGTATTTGGCTAATGCTTAATCTGGGTTAAACATAAATTATATAGAAACAGATAGAAAAAGTATTTTTGCAAAAAAAAAATGAAGAATATAGTCTTCTTACTTATCGCTATACTGCTTGAAACAATAGCTACTACATCACTTAAAGCAAGTGAGGGATTTACTAAACTAGTGCCTACTGCGATAACATTAATCGGCTATGCAGGTGCATTCTATCTATTGAGCCTTACACTGCGTACTATTCCGATAGGAATAGCTTATGCATTATGGTCTGGTATAGGCATAGTCTTAGTCACAATAGCAGCCTACTTCTTATACAAACAAAAACTAGATACACCTGCATTAATAGGAATAGCCTTAATCATCATAGGAGTATTAGTCATTCAATTATTCTCTAAAAGCCAAGCGCACTAATTCTGTTTTGTAGGATACAGAATACAATTGTACCTTTGTCGAAATATCAAAAGTAATTATGCGCATAGACATTATTTCCGTTTTACCAGAATTAATAGAAAGTCCTTTTCAAGCTTCTATTCTAAAAAGAGCAATCGACAAAGGATTAGTAGAAGTACACTTTCACAACTTACGTGATTATAGTACTAATAAGCATAAGAATGTAGACGACTATCAGTTCGGTGGGGGTGCAGGTATGGTAATGAGTGTAGAGCCTATAGATAAATGTATCACAGCTCTAAAGGCAGAACGCGAATACGATGAAGTAATCTATATGACTCCTGATGGAGAGACATTAAACCAACAAATGGCTAATGGAATGTCAATGCTTAAGAATATCATTATTCTATGTGGACATTATAAAGGTGTAGATCAGCGTGTACGCGATCACTTTATCACGAAAGAAATATCTATCGGGGATTATGTATTATCGGGAGGAGAATTAGGTGCTGCGATTTTATGTGATTCTATCATCCGATTAATCCCAGGGGTACTATCTAACGAAACTTCTGCCTTAACAGACAGCTTCCAAGATAACTTACTAGCTCCACCTATCTATACTAGACCAGCCGAATATAAAGGATGGAAAGTACCAGATGTACTACTAAGTGGTAACTTCGCTGTCATAGATAAATGGAGAGAAGATATGGCCTATGAACATACGAAAACAAGAAGACCTGATCTTTTAGAAAGAGAAGATTAAGTCAATTTCATTACAATATAAGACCTTAAAAATCTATAAAAAGATCGTAAGATAAAACGAAAACAGGGATAATCGATATATTGATTATCCCTATTTTACTTTATAAAATGGTCTAAATTCTATCTAAAATATTCCAATGTAGTATTGATCTGCACCAGCAGTGATACTTGCTCCTAAAGTTCCTTTAGCGTTAGTAGAGTTCACATCAAAAACATAGACATTCCCTTTACCTCCTACAGGCGCTAAAGCAATGTAGAACTTACCATCTCTAATAACAGAGTTTTGATAATCTCTTAACCATAGTTTACCTGGTACTTCAAGATTTACAATTGTATTATTATTCAGGTCAATTCTAGCTAATCCCCAAGGAGCAGAATAAGTTGGATTACCTTGTGGATCAACACCACTCTGTACTTGCTCATCACCTACTTTCTCATAAGGAATATACCCTATACCATTACCAGCGTAGAACCATCCATTACTCTGAGCAGATCTTCCTAGTAACTGACTTACATCATATTTAAATGAAGTATCGTATTTACCATTAACTAATTTTACAATGTTTAAGTCTTTACCGTTACTTACCATCTGTAAGATATTTCCTTTTTCATCTATGTGTTGAGTAGGTGTTCTATACCCGTTATTAGAACCACTAACATGTTCTGTTTCGATTACAGCG
>JBOFGJ010000747.1:0-1021 GCA_051649065.1 Flavobacterium sp.
CATCTAAAGTTATATCTAAATCTTTCACTAATTTCTTTACCACAGTTAACTTATCTTTAATACCCATAAAGAGATACTCTATCTTTAATTTTTCAGCACGGCGCTTAACGATTTCTGTATCTTCTCCTGTAATAATCCCGACAGGAATATTCATTTTCTTTGCAAACAAAACACCTGCACTGTCATAAGTATTGAATTTTTTCCATTCATTGCCTTGTTGATCATAATACATCCCACCATCAGTCCATACCCCATCAATATCTGTCAATATAAGTTTAGGTAACTTCTCCATCCTTAATTAATATAAAACATTGACCTAGTATAAACTAGGCCAATGTTAATTTTATTTTATTTTAAATTTTCTTGATAGATAACTTCATTTGCAGGAATATCAACAACAAGTTCTTTTCCAACTATTAATCCTAGGTCTGACCATTTAAAACCGTCACCAGGAGAAAGCATATGTAAATCCTCTTTCGTTATAATATCACCCACTTTCATATCTCTTAATGTAGCAATAGATCTTTCTAATTTTTTCTTAGCTGAAGCTACTCCTTCTTCTATAAAAATCTCTTCTTTTCCTAAAGAACGTTCAAACATACGTATATCTCTCACCATACGATTAACTCCATCAGGTCCTAAAGAACCTGCTTGGTCAGTTCCTTTCATTCTACGATCAATAGTAATATGCTTTTCTATTATCTCTGCTCCCATAGCTACAGCTGCTAAAGGTGTTGCAATACCAATTGTATGATCAGAATATCCTATTTTATATTTTCCGTATTCTTTCTGTAAATAATGAATAGTATTTAAATTTACATTATCAGGATGTGTAGGATACTGAGAAACACAGTGTAAAATACTTAAATCAGAATGATACTTAGTAATCACATCAATTGCGTTATCTAATTCCTTATTACCAGCCATACCTGTAGAGACAATCATAGGTATCTTCGTTTCTGCTAATGCAGCTAATAGAGGTAAGTTAGTTAAATCACGACTAGCAACCTTTAGATAATCA
>JBOFGJ010000748.1:0-1222 GCA_051649065.1 Flavobacterium sp.
TCCTCCATTAAAAACTATATTACTATTTAAATGGCGATACTTATTTCGCATCAACTCTCTTATATCATCTGACTCTTCATATTTCTTAGATACAACAGGAACGTACTTCGTTTTAAAATTAGCAAAAAATCTCACTTCCGCATCTTCTAAATACGCTTTAGGATTTCCATTCAGATACACTACTGATGCAGAACTAGCAAACTGATTAGCCCCATTAATACTCTGACCATACCCTCTAGGCATAGTAAACATCGCAATAAATACAAGTATCACTAAGTAAAACCTTCTCATAACTATACAATTCTAAATATTCAATCCATACTCTAAAACAAAACACCTAATTCCTTTACAATAGACCTCTCCCATAATATAACAAGGTTAGTATATACTAAAGTAAGATTATTACAGCTAATTAAATATACAAAATCAAACAAATACACTACAAATCAACAAATTACCCCTTACACCATTCACCAAGACCATCTATACATACCCCTCATGTCCCTTTAAAGGACAATAAGAAGACAATTAATGAACAGTCCTTCGACAAAAGCCCTTCTTACTCAACTAAACTCAGCTTATTGCCCATGAATTGTCCAAGGATCTATCTCTATAGCAGTATCTATAAGGGATGAGGGAGCGTTCATACTATATAGCAAAATAGCAAAAAAACACTTAATAAACTAACTTACAACATATTAACTAAATATATAAAATAAAAAAATGATACTGCTTTTTTTATAAAACAGGTATATAACATGAATATAAAGGCTTATTTTAAAAAAAACATCCAAAAAAGCATCGATTTATCCCATCTAAAAACAAGATAAAAGACATAAAAACAAAAAAACAGTTATACTTTTTTAAACAACTTAAAGGATTAGTAACTAAGAGGAGATATCTTATAAGGTTATAGATCCTTAAAACAAAACAGCTTAAAGTAGCTAATAAATATACTTACAACAGAAATACTTATATATGATAAAAGCATATTAGAATACAAAAATAGTAAACCTACTAATAGAGAAGTTTCCCTTAAAATACAGGTATAAAAAAAGCCTCACTGTATAGTGAAGCTTATCTAGTGGGCGATGAGGGATTCGAACCCCCGACCCCCTCGGTGTAAACGAGGTGCTCTGAACCAACTGAGCTAATCGCCCGAATATTATTTTTAAACAAACTTGTCTTGTGGGCGATGAGGGATTCGAACCCCCGACCCCCT
>JBOFGJ010000749.1:0-2480 GCA_051649065.1 Flavobacterium sp.
ATACTTAATGATTGTTTTCAAAATGATTTGTTTTACTTGGTTAGTTATTGTTATTCTTTAGGTACAAGAAACAGTTCTTGTCCTTGTTTTAGCGTTACTCTTTGAGCTTTTACTTTCTTTGAGAAATATCCTGAGACTCCTTGAATGAGTCCTTTGGTTAAATCTCCTGTTATTTGATCAGTAGCAGATTTTGTCATCGAAATACTCGTTCCTGCTGTCTGTCCCATATTGGCGATGATCTCTTTTGAGGCGCTTATCTCTTGAAGGTCTAATACCTCAAGTCCTTTTTGTCCGTAATTATCATAACCAATAAGCTCTGTTGGTATAATACTCTCTTCTATCTTAATAGAGTTTACAATAAGTTCTAACCTTCCGCTGTTTACCTTTACTTTAGCAATCAAGGTACTTTCTTTAGGTAAGAGTACTCCACTGATTGTAATGCTTTCTAATAGTCTAAGCTTAATGTATCCTTCGTTTATAATAACCTGATCTTCTTTGATGCTAACCCTTATGCTGTTTTTATGAGTTTGAGCGGTATGCTCTCCTTCAGCGGTATGAAAGGTTTGACCATTTTGAAGGTTGTTTGATAGTAAATCTTGTAAGCTAATTGGCTTTACAAGTGATGATACAATGTTCTTATCATTGCTTTGAACTACTGTAATAACCTGTTTTTTAGTTGAGATGACTTTGGCTGTTTCTGTTTTACTAGGTAGAGTTACTTCATTTTGAGTTGGACTGCTTGGTAAGTACTTAGCTGCCATCTGAAAAGACTTT
Source organism: Flavobacterium sp. (assembly GCA_051649065.1). GTDB lineage: Bacteria > Bacteroidota > Bacteroidia > Flavobacteriales > Flavobacteriaceae > Flavobacterium. The sequence continues at coordinate 775 of JBOFGJ010000749.1, forward strand.
TCCATCAGCTCTAATTGATTATCCATTGTAATAGGCGTTGGAGTGTCTTTAGCTTCTAATCTTTGCTCTAACTCTTCTATTTGCTTTTTCAGTTTATCTGTTTCCTTATTATCAGAGTTGTCATAAAAACTACTTAGCACATCTTGACTTTGTTTGTAGTTCTCATACGACCTTTGATAAGGTGTGGATGCAGACTCTTGGCTATCGTTGTAATAAGTAGGACTGCTATTTGGTTCTGTTTCACTATTCCAATAATCAGCTAAGGAGTGTACCTCTTTTTCATTCTCTTGCTGTTTCTGTTCCCATAACTCTTTTTCATATGCCTTTACCTTATCTGTTGGCATTGCACTTGTTGTCGCCTCTGGAACAGAATCGTTTTGAATGATCAGGGCTGAATCCTCTGGTTTAAAAAGAAGATACATTGCCCCAATAAACACTATTCCCATTAACCCAAAGACAAGATGCTTTTTGTATTTGGCAATTGTAGTGTTTAATACCGTGGCTGTCTTAGGTACTTTTTCTATTTCTTGTTTTTTATTTGTTTCTGTAGTATTCATAACTGTTAATTTAAATAGTTATACTTGGTTTTATCCTTTTGCTTTTCTAGCAAATAGTTCACTGCTCTTATACTCTTTTGTTTTGCATTTATTACAGCACTTGGAGTTAGACTTGCTTTTACTACAAATAGGCAAATAAGAGTGTAGATCGTAAATATTCCTATAAGCCAAACTCGCTGTTTGGCTACTGTTAGATTACTCCAGTGAGCATGAAGCTTACCGGAATAACTATCTCTTAGAAGTTTTAATCTTTTCATATTAAGTTTTTTAGCGTTTGATAACTTCTATATCCTTGTTCTCTAAAACAGTGAACTTTTCAATGGTAAACCCTTGTGGGTTATTATCAGAGCGTACAGCTGAGATAAGTTGAGCGCTTGTTACAAGACTTCGCTTAGTGATATTACTTGCTCGTATGATATACTGAGTCGTGTAAGTAGTCGTTTTATAAGGATAAGCGTTAAAGTCTATCTTGATGCTATCCACTTCTACCCTTTGCTGGATATTTCCTGATATTACACGGCTGTAATACCCTTTTTCAAGTAAGTCTTTATAGTAGTCAAAAGCGGTTTTATCAGAGAGGTTAAACGCTCTTTGCATATTACTCTCAATAGCCGCCTTATCAGGCGAGAGCGTAAAAAACAGCTCGTGAAAACGCCTAACGTGTTCTTTTGCCTCAACGGGTCTGTTGATACTTGCGTCTTGAGAAAGTGCAAGCATTAAGGACTTGCCCTTGTCAAGTACATAGATCTTCTCTCGTTGTTCTTTAGCAAAGTCATAACTCTTGTAGATTGTAAAACCTACAACTAGTAAGCAAACACTTGCAAATACAATTGCATAGAGCCTAATTTGCTTAAAGCTGTTTTCTATATTTCGAAGTGATTTAAATTCCATTGGTTTCTTGTTTTTAAATGATTAATAACTCTTTACTTTTTAACAAGTTGTCCAGCTATATTTCCTGTTACAGCTCCTGCCCCAGCTGTAGCTATGTTTCCTGTTTTCATAGCAGTCTGATTCATATTGCGCATAAAGTTTCCTGCTCCTCCTGCCTGAATTATCCATCCTGTAACTGTTGGAATTGTGAAATACCCTACAATACCGATGATCATAAATATTACATACACGGTATTTGAGGTATCTGGAATAAAGTTT
>JBOFGJ010000750.1:0-1052 GCA_051649065.1 Flavobacterium sp.
TTCATGCAGTTTATTTTCCTTGAATTTACCATATAGATTAACTCCTTTCATTTGGTCAAACCCATCACCAATAGTGTCTTTTTGGATAATGAAAGCATCCTCTAATACTTTTAGTGAATCCATTTTTTGTGTAGCAGAATCACTTATTAAGTGGATAAAACGTCCAGTTAACTGGCTATCTCCATTCCATAACACAGGTTTACCTATCATCTGAGTAAGACCCGCTTTTTCACTCCAGTGGATAGAGTCAGCTTTACCACTCATACTATCCCTTAAGATACGAGCATCGTGATAAGCTCTAATTACTCTTTCTTTATCCTTACCAGTTAGTAAGATACGTGGAGCGTGCATGTATACAGAATCTCCTTCTTGAGACTTCATACTTACAAGAGCTTTTTTAGTTACAAATGTAGAGTCCTTAGCTTTATACATCTCAGCATAGTGCCCTGTGATTTTACTTTTATTAATAGTATCAGTAATTCTCACATTATTCGTAGCCGAAGCAAAGTCTTTCGCTTTAGAGTAGTAGATTGAGTCACCTTCTATTTTTCGTTTATCATACCAGATGTAAGAGTTTTTGACCATTTTACCTAAGTCTTTCTTTACATCGTAGAATCCATTCTCTGTGTAGATATAGTCTTCTTTATTCGTTATTGTAGAAGGTCCAAATACATAAGAATGCTGTGGCACTTCGTAGAAGTCCAAGTGGTTTGATTTGATTACAGTTCCTTTTTCAGAAGTAACTTTAACCGCTGTAAAGAATTGAAACTTTTTCTCAGCAGTGTAGTATCTTCCTTTTTGGCTCTCTAGTACATTACCTTTGTTATGAATAACAGCATGCGTATCATAGAAAACAAGATTCTTAAATCTATCGAATTTAAGAGTATCAGTTTCTAATGAAGAATCAGGAGAAGTCATCACAACATCACCTTGTGCATAGGCAAATCCATTAGTACCATTGTATTCAGCATACTTACTGTTTAGAGTAAGTGTATCACCTTGTACAATCTGTACATTACCAAAAAGTTTAAGGTAGTTCTCCTTTTCGAAGA
>JBOFGJ010000751.1:0-1987 GCA_051649065.1 Flavobacterium sp.
AAGATAGTATCTGTGCATAGGGATATAAATAAGTAATGCCTACCTTACTTATAGCAAGGTAGACACTAAATAATTGAATTAAATTTTATGACTTTTAATTAAAATGGATATACTGAGGCAATAAACTGTTTGTCAGTAGCAGATAATACTGTATTGTTTCCTACGCTAAATCCGTTTGTTGTCAAATCACTACTCACGCTGTAATGCATAATAGACTGTGTGTCGTATGCGCTATACTGGGTCTGAGTAGTAGAGTATTTAGCAAATAGGTTATTGTCTACATCACTTTTACTCCAATAGTTAGGATATCCTGCATAATACGTATACACCTTGTTCTTATCCCATGGAATAGAAGTAAGTGGGTGTTGGTGCTCGTGTATCATACCAAGGGCATGTCCAAACTCATGAATAACTGTTCTGCTGAATTCTGCATCACTAGTATTGTCGTTAAACCAACCAAAGTTCATCGTCTCTTCATTAGAAGGAATGTTAAGAGCCTGAGTACCTAAATAAGAGTATGATCCAGCTCCTTGAGTAAATGTAACACGGATCTGTGGTGTACCTGTGGTTACGAAGTTAAAGGTAATATTAGCGTGATTAGACCACTCTTTAGCGTATTGCATTACTTTGTTGCGCACTTTAGTACTTCCTCCGTATAAACCTACTGTAATTACACTACCGTTAGGCCATTTAGTACTTCTGATAACTGCTCCTCTAGGATCAGTGCCTGGTGCGTATACGTCTTTACACATTTGTGTGCTGTCAAAGCCCTTAGGAATGTCCGCTAGTGGTACTGACTTTAAAGCAGCTAGAGATTGTAAGTTGTTTGAGCTAGAAGTGTCTTTGTCATTAGAGCAAGATACTAATGCCGTGCAAAGAAGTGATCCAAGTAGGATCTTTTTGTGTAATTTCATAATGATTAATTTTGGTTATTAAATTATTTTAAGATTTAGCACATTTAAGGTTTAGTGTTTAAAAACTTTTATTCGATACTTAATTGTAAGAATTATTGATGTATTTTCTTGTTTTTTCTAAATGTTAAATAAATTTAGCAATTCAGAGTGTATATCAAAAATCGAAGCTTGAGAATTAACTTTAAGGGAAGTGCGGGTATTTAGATTGTTAATAAAATCTTAAAATAGTGGTAATAAAAGTAGAATAGCGAGGATAAGTTTACTTGGTTTTTCAACTGCTGTTACTAATACAATGCTTTATAAAAATTAATGCTTAGAACTAAAAGATAGCTAAGAGAGTTATTATAAAATACCAGTATAACACAAGTGTAGAAGTTGGGATTAAAAGTAGAAAAGCTCTTTGCTGGGTGCTTTTACTTTTATCTAGTGAGTATATGAAGGGGGATAGAGTAGTAAGGTATTAAAATACGTATGGGTACTCTTTAGCTAGAGAAAATAAAGGGAAGGGAACAAAAAGTGGGGACAGTTTGTGTTTTGTTATAGCATTTGGTCTTGTTTGACCATCTGAATTAGCTCTTGGTAATCAGAGGCTGTAAACTCGTGGAGCATCTTGCTAATTCTCTTTTGGATAGCACTAGGGCTTAAAAAGACAAAAGCTTCTAGTTGGGAAATCTTATATCCGTGAGATAGGTACATCAGGATTTCTCTGTTTTTAGAATCTAAGAGTGTGTTTTTGGCAATTACCTTTTTTATAGCATCTTTAGCTATGGGGCTGTAATAGGGCGTAGGTAGGCTAGTGGTGGTAAGATGATGTAAGATCTCTGAGGTAAAGTCTGACTTGACCACAAGGGCGTCTATACTTCTTTTTTGATAAATGCTATAGAGAATTAGTGCCTGCTCGTGAGCAGTGATAAGGATGATCTTACAAAAAGGAAACTTTTCTTTAATCAGCAAAGAGCAGTCAAGACCAGAGTGAAGGTTTTCTTTTTCGTATCCTGGCATATCGTGATCTATTATGGCTAGGTCTAGATAGTCAAGTTTTAGTATTTGCTTATATAGCTCTTTACAAGATT
>JBOFGJ010000752.1:0-1099 GCA_051649065.1 Flavobacterium sp.
GATATGCTCTATTTCTTGAACCTCTTTTAACAGCTCTTTACTTCTAATGGTTTCATAACTATCAAGCTGACGCTCTATCACATAAAGCTTATCGCTATCTCCTTCATTCGATAAATAAGCTCTCCACGCTATATCAGACTGATACAAAAGAAACTCTTTTACACGAGTATCATTCTCATATTTTCTAAAGTTACCTATGTCTTTTAGCTTTACATTATCAATATGGACTAAACCATCACACAACTTCAGATCCACTACCTTATTCCAGATATAGTTTTTATTGCGTTCTTGTGTATTCTTAGCCACTTGATTATTAGCGAAACGTTCTTCTCTCGTTTGATAAAGCTCATTTAGCTTTAGGCTATCACTAGACGGCAACTTCAGCACGTGTTCTAGCATATAATTAACCATCATCAGCGTGAATACATCATTCTTCTGCTGTTGCTTTATCTTTTTCGTTACTCTAGTCTTTTCTCTTTTATCCTCTGTTATTATTTCATAAGCTTCTGTATTGTAGAAGTTCTGATAATTACTATTCTCTTTATAGTGTACGAACCAATCAGCAAAGTCTTCCTTATGCTGTTGATATATTTTACCTTCTATCATCGTAGGCTTACTATCCATAAAACCACGTTCTATAAAGAGGGGCATAGATAGAATGCGTTCTACCTGTTTATCTAAAGAAACTGCAGTATAATTAGACTCTTTTAAGAACGCAAAACACTCTTTACGAACTGTTTTAAACTGTGGAGTTCCGATACTGCTGTTTACCCTAGTGATTACATTCTCTATATATCCTGATCTAGTCTCTAAATAACTGTCCTGAAAATCAACTAATGTTCTTGATTTCTTTACTAAAGCTATTAACTCAATAGGATAATCCTTGACCATCTTGACATCACTTAGGATTAACTCTAATGCATCCCTACTTGTGTCATAATAAGCGAAAAGCTTTTGTAACTCTGTATGTTGATATCCTTTCCACTCAGACTTAGACGTTGTTGCCATAAAGTGCTTAATATCATTAGCTAGCCATACTCCTATCTTTCCTTTTTCAGCATTAAACAAAAGGTGTTTTCTTTTTCTACTTTTATCAATA
>JBOFGJ010000753.1:0-2553 GCA_051649065.1 Flavobacterium sp.
GTGATATGACCATTGTATTTATGAATGTAGCTTAAGATATTTTGTTTCATAAGATTTTAAATGATTTTATCTAAAGATAATTATACGCTGCAAGATATACTTTTTAATTTTTTTGAATAAATAGATACTTTAACCCAGATTAAGCATTAGCCAAATACTGCAAAGTATTTGTACTTCCTCTCTCTTTCTTTTATTCTAAAACTATACTACATGCCTTGCTATTGCTAGCTCTTCGTTTTAAAACAGCCCACAGGACTATTTTAAACTCAGCCCTTTCATAAATTCAGCCCTATTTTGCATAATTACTTTTCGTTTATATGTCTATCGCTTAATCTGGGGTTAAAATAGAATTATAAACAATAACTGTACAGCTATAATAGGATGGGATAAGAATTATAAAAACAAGTGTACAGTTAAAAGCAGGATTATAAACAATAATTGTACAGCTATATTAGGACGAGACAAGACATGAGACACAGTGGTCGCATAATGGTCGCATAGTGATCGCATAGTGATCGCATAGTTTTGGCCCTTTTTGATGCGACCATTATGCTATCAAACTGCTATCAGCATGGGATCATTGCTAATTGTTTTTTGTTGGTTAATAATTTTGATAGGCGATTTTATTGTATTTTGAAAGAATATATACCACAGCTTTTAAATGAGATATTTCTTATTTGGTGTGAGTATATCTTGGTAGGGTAAGGATTATTATGTCCCTGATAATGGCTATTTTGACTGGTTGGATAAAGATTTCAGTAGCCCTTTACTTGTAGGAGACTGAATTAAATAGTTATCTTGCTCCTACTTAAACCCAGATTAAGCATTAGCTAAATACTGCAAAGCATTTCTACTTCATATCTCTTTCATTTATTCTAAAACCATACTATAGTATGTTTTTAAAATAAATTAAGAGCTGTTTTGTATAATTGCTTTTCGTTTATATGTCTATCGCTTAATCTGGGTTAAAACTATAATTATTATGAGTGATCAAGAGAAGAGACTATCTTACCAATATTCTTTTTTAGTTTTTCTAAAAAATGTGTTACTAGGGATTGTGTTTTTAGGTGTTGCTTGGATACGGTTTTCTAAGTTTGAACCTAAATGGACGTTCTTTGAAATTTTGACTATCATAGCGGTATTGGTATTTAGTATTCTTATTGGGAGTCAGATTTTATATCTGTGTAGTGCTTATCTGAGAAAGGATAAGATAGTCTTTAAGAAATTGCTAAGAGAAGAGAAGATCTATACTGCTAAGCAGATTATCTCAATCAAAAAGATTAATATGCGTGGATTACATTATGTGATGGTCACTATGCGAAATGGCGATGGTACTACAGAGCAGTTTATGATTTTGAATATTTATACTTGGTATGCGACATCTAGATATAATGCTGAAGAAGTGTTGACTGAATTACAAAAGAATCTATGAAAGAATACTTAAAATTAATTAAAGAAAGGCTTGATAAAGTAAAATGGGATTTAAGATAGTATCTTTGCACTCCAAAATACGATACAGTGAATACAACAATAGCATTTATAACACCTCCGTTTACACAGTTAAACACACCTTATCCAGCTACGGCTTATATTAAGGGGTTTTTGAACACCCTGAATATAGATAGCTATCAGGCAGATTTAGGGATAGAGGTTATATTGAGATTGTTTAGTAAACAAGGGTTAGTAGATCTGTTTGACTATGTGCACGAGCATATAGAAGAGGTATCTCCTAATATTCATCGTATCCTTGCTTTAGAAGAAGATTATATAGCTACTATAGATGCTGTAATTGCTTTCTTGCAAGGGAAGAATGCTACATTAGCACACGCTATCGTACAAGAGGACTACCTTCCTCGTGCCTCACGCTTCGAGCAATTAGAAGAATTAGAGTGGGCATTCGGTAGTATGGGAATACAAGATAAAGCGAAACACTTATCTACGCTTTATTTAGAAGACTTGTCAGACTTTATCGTTGAGACTGTAGATACTAACTTTGGGTTTAGTAGATATGCAGAACGCCTTGGTCGTTCAGCACATAGTTTTGACGAGCTGTACAATGCGTTACAACAGCCATTAACTTATATCGACGAGATTACTATAGATCTATTACAACAGTTGATAGACAAGACTAATCCTAAAATAATGGGGTTTTCAGTACCTTTTCCAGGTAATTTATACAGCAGTTTTAGATGTGCTCAACACATTAAGAATAACCACCCACATATCAAGATAACAATGGGAGGTGGTTTTCCTAATACAGAGTTACGCTCATTAAAAGATGTACGTGTATTTGAGTTCTTTGACTTTATCACTTTAGACGATGGTGAGGCACCATTGGAGAATCTGATTCTCTATGTAGAAGGAAAGATAGCACAAGAGGAGTTAAAGCGTACGCTTATTGTTAAGGACAATGAGGTGGTGTATATTAATAATCTGCTGAAGCGCGACTATAAACAGGCTGATGTAGGTACGCCGGATTACTCAGACTTACCACTTACTTCGTATATCTCTGTGATAGAGGTAGTGAATCCGATGCACCGTATGTGGAGTGAT
>JBOFGJ010000754.1:0-1879 GCA_051649065.1 Flavobacterium sp.
TCTTTAACTCACGCTTTTTTTATTTATATCTTGGTGTATTCAACGTATTTCCACACAGTAGCCACGATGGTAGAGGCGTATAGTAATACGCCCACATAAAATATCTAAAAGATGTTTTATTAACGTCCTCTTTTACAAAACTTAAAGATTGTGGAGATGGTTTGTGGACACGAGATATTGCGCCTCAATCTTATATCGTTTATAATTATCTATGCTCACAATTGCTGTAGGCACACAATTCCTAACTAAAGTGTGCGCCCTCTAATTCTTAATTTCTCTGTACTTATCTCCAGAGTGCACTACTAGATAATTACACATCTTCTTATACATTGGGGTATCTACTCCTTGTGTAATACCTTGTTTGACCATATATCCTCCCATAATACCTAGTTCGTTTTGTGGTTTTAGGGCTGTAAAGTCACTGTGCATCGAAGTAGTTGATTCGTACGGAATTGCTTTTAATCGCTCTGTAATAACACTTACGATATCAGCTGATAATGCTACACCTTTCTTCTTTCCTATAGCAGAAGCCTCTTCTAATAACTGTGTCATTTCTGCTGAATGATGTTCCATCACGCCTCCGAAAGTACTGTTATAATAAGCAGTTGCCATCGCTGATGTAGACACTAAGATATACTTCTCCCATACCTCTCTTGAGATTTCAGAAGTAGCCTCTGCATTTATACCAGCTTCTGTTAGGATAGTCTCAAAGTCCTTCATTTCTGCAGTAACCATTCCATCACGTCCAAAAAGGATGCGTTGTCTTCCACTAGGGTTGTCAATCACTCCTACCTCTTTTAAGCGAGAAACCATATAAGTACAGCCTTGCCATACTCTAGCCTCTCCGAAAGTATCTCTTAATTGCTCATACGCTTCTACCCCATTTAGCAAGGGGATAATCACTGTATGTTCTCCTACACATTCCTTCATGTCAGCTATGGTCTGAGATAAGTCATATCCTTTAGTAGCGATGATGATATAATCTGTATGCTTAATATCACTCCAACTAGAGGTAGCTAAAGCAGGATGCCCTACTACTTCACTGTCTTTTGACAGTACCGTTAATCCCCTTTCTTTAACAGCATCAAGGTGTTTACCTCTCGCTACGAAACATACTTCTATATCCTGACTATCTTGATATTTATTTGCTAATAATCCTCCATAAAATCCTCCTACACCACCAAGCCCTACTATTGTTATTCTCTTTTTGTTTTTCATTGTTTCTAGGTTGTTTTTTTGTTTTTCTGTGATGTCGTGATGTCGTGATGTCGTTACCTTCGTGCGCATCTTAAATAAAAAGCCGAAATCACTCTTTCAATTTGAAAGGTAATTTAATTAAATGAGAAGACAAAAGAACTTAATAACAAAAGCCGCTCCCCTAAGGCAACGGCTTTTATTGTTATTTTGTAAAGTTGTGATGTTGTTGGGGCGAATTGCAATTTGCCCGTACTGTTGTGATGATGAAAGCAAAAACAGTATCTAAAAGGCTCTTTTCTCCAATTAAAGACACAATACACTTCACCTCTTGCTTGAACGAAAAAACAAAAAGCCAACATCACAAAAAAACTTACTTCACAACTACGTCTAACACTATCTTCAGTAAGAATAAGATAGACAATACATATACTGTAGGTGTGATATCTTTGTATTCTTTAGCTCCTATTTTAAGGATTGTATAGCTCAAGATACCGAATACGATTCCCTCTGCGATACTATACGTAAACGGCATAAATACGATAGTCAAGAATGCTGGTAGTCCGTCTGACAGTTTATCAAAGTTGATTCTAGTAACAGATGATATCATAAATAACCCTACTACAATCAATGCTGGTGCTGTAGCCGCTGCTGGTATAATCAAAAAGACAGGCCCTAAGAATAG
>JBOFGJ010000755.1:0-3853 GCA_051649065.1 Flavobacterium sp.
GGGATAGCAATGGGGACATCTTCTCACGCGATGGGGACTATGAAAGCGATGGAACTTAGTGATAAATATGGTGCATTCGCTAGTGTAGGGATGATATTTAATGGAGTTTTTACAGCTGTTTTAGCGCCTATAATATTGGGCTTACTTTCCCCTTATTTGTGATATATGTAAAGTCAACTCGAGTCTATTAGATTCGAGTTTTTTGTTTAGTAGATAATTTAGGAGTAAGTTGGTGTTATCACAACTGTATGTCTTATGGTGAGATGGTGTTTTATATAATTGCTTTGCATATTGTTAAATTCGCTTTTAAATATATTTTTGATAATATTTAGGGCAATATATTGCTGAAAAATAAGTTTAAAAGAGTATAAAATGATATATTTGGCGTTATATAAAACTGAATTGAAATGCATAAAAATAATAGATTAACTTTATTAACTCTTGCACTAGGGAGTATAACTGCAAGTGCTCAACAGTCAGCTGTTTATGTAGATAGGTTAGCTGATTATAATCATGCTGTGGCTCTATATAATGAAGAACAATATCTAGCAGCTCAATTGTTGTTCTCTAAAGTAAAGCAAGCTCATGTAGGCGAAAATACAGAGGTAGAGTCTGATTGTGCTTATTATATCGCACATTGTGCTATACGTCTTAACCAAGATGGAGCTGAGGATAAAATCGATGAGTTTGTTAAGAATTACCCTACTAGTTCTAAGCAAAATCAAGCTTATGTAGAAGTTACGGATTATTACTTTAGCAAAGGCGATTTCCCTAAAGCGCTTAAATATGCTGTTAAGGTAAAAGAGAATGCTATTACAAATGAAAAAAAACTAGACCGTTTCAACTTCGAGAAAGGGTATAGTTACTTCTATACAAAAAATAAGAAAGAGGCTGAACGCTACCTTAAGAAGGTTAACTCTCGTGGTGAATGGGGTGAGCAAGCTACTTATTACTTAGGATATATCGCTTATGATTCTGATAAGTTTGATGAAGCAAAACAATTGTTTAACAAGGTAGAGACTAAGTCTTCTTATCAAGAGAAGATGGGGTATTATCAAGCTGATATGAGTTTTAAAACAGGTAATTTTCAAACTGCTATTGACCAAGGAACAGCTCAAATAGGGGTCTCAAATGCTCAAGAGAAGTCTGAGTTATCAAAGATCATAGGAGAAAGTTATTTTAACTTAAAACAATATGATAAGGCTTTACCTCACCTTTTAGCTTATCAAGGTAAAGGCGGGAAGTGGAGTAATACTGACTTTTATCAATTAGGATATACTTACTACAAGTCAAAAGATTACCCTAAGGCAATCGAGCAGTTTAATAAGATTATCGGTGGTGATAACGCGATCGCTCAGAATGCATATTATCACTTAGGTGAGAGTTACTTACAAACTCATAAGAAAACACAGGCATTAAATGCGTTTAAGAATGCTTCTGAAATGCGCTTCGATGCAGGTATTCAAGAAGATGCTTTCTTAAATTATGCTAAGCTTAGTTATGATATCGGTAATGCTTATGAGAGTACGCCAAGTGTATTAAATAATTATATCAGTAAATATCCTAACTCTGCTTATAAAGCTGAAATAGAAGGGTTATTGGTTGATTCATATGTTTCATCGCGTAACTATAAGGAGGCTTTAGTTTTATTAGAGAAGAATCGTTCTGTAGGAAATAAAGAAGTGTACCAACAGGTAACTTTATTACGCGGGCAAGAATTGTTTAACGAGGGTGATTTTAAAGGAGCTTTAGGGCTTTTTGACAAGTCATTGTCAGAGAAACAAAACTTAAAAAACACTGCAAAAGCACAATATTGGAAAGGAGAAACTCTGTTCTACTTAAATGATTTTAAAGAGTCGATAGCACAGTTTAATGCTTTTGAACAAAACACATCGTCTAAAGGATTGTCAGAACGCGATAATCTATACTACGCTTTAGCTTATTCTTATTTTAAGCAAAAGGATTATGCTAAGGCAGGAGAATACTTTAAACAGTATACTGATGGTGCGCCTAAGGATGAGTCACGTCGATTAGATGCTTTCTTGAGATTAGGAGATTGTAACTTCGTTACGGGTAAATACTGGCCTGCGATGGAAGCGTATAACAAAGTTATCGAAGCAAATAAAGTGGATGTTGAGTACGCTCGTTTTCAGAAGGCTGTTAGTTACGGCTTCGTAGATAGAAACCAACGTAAGATAGAAGATTTGACACAATTCGTTAAGGATTTTCCAAAGTCTAATCTGGCAGATGATGCACAGTACGAGATTGGGGTTACTTATGATGTGATGAATCAAGATCAGAAGGCATTAGTCGCTTTTGATAAACTATTAAAAGATTATCCAACGTCAAGCTATAAGCCTAGAGCAATATTACGTCAAGGGTTAATTAATTACAATGCTAATAAGTCAAATGAGGCATTAGTGAAGTTTAAACAAGTGGTGAAAGAATCTCCGGATTCTTCAGAAGCATTAGAAGCGGTGCAAAACGCTCGTTTAATCTATGTAGATAATGGTAAGGTAGATGAATATGCAGCTTGGGTAAAAGGATTGTCTTTCGTACAGATTACAGATGCCGAATTAGATAAAGATACTTATGAGTCTGCTGAGAAACAGTATATTCAGAATAATACAAAAACAGCTATAGAAGGGTATGAGAAGTATCTAAAAAACTTCCCAACTGGTCAAAAGGCCTTGCAAGCACATTTTTACTTAGGTCAAATGTATTTTGCAGAGAACAATATAGATAAGGCTGTGATAAATTATGAAGCTGTCATAAGTAAAGATAAGAATGAGTTTTCTGAGATTTCACTAGCTCGTTTAGCAGAGATTTACCTTAAGAATAAGAATATTTCTAAAGCGATTAGTTCTTTAAAACGATTAGATACAGAAGCTGTACAAGAGCAGAATGTTGTGTTCGCTAAGTCTAACTTGATGAAGTTGTACTATGAGCAAAATAGTTTTGCTGAGGCACTTACTTATGCTGAGGCGGTATTAAAAATGCCAAAGACTGATAATAAAGTTAAGAGTGATGCCCAGGTAGTTATCGCTAGAACAGCTATGGCGACTAATGAAGAAGCAAAAGCGAAGAAGGCATATCAAGAAGTATTAAAGATGGCTAAGGGAGAATTAGCTGCTGAGGCATTGTATTATGATGCTTATTTTAAAAATAAAGAAGGGAAGTACGAGGCATCAAACGAAACAGTACAAAAATTAGCTAAGGAATATTCAGGTTATAAGTATTATGGCGCAAAGGGATTAGTGTTAATGGCTAAGAATTTCTATCAGTTAAAAGATAGTTACCAAGCAACTTATATTCTAGAGAGTGTTACTAAGAATTTTACTGATTACTCTGATGTAGTAACTGAAGCAAAACAGGAATTGCAAACAATCAAAAATCAAGAGGCTAAACGCAACTCTTCGATTGCTCAATAGTACTTTAATAAAGAATAGATTTAAAATGAACAATAAGAATATATATACGATATTATCTGCTGTCACATTAGTATGTGGAGTAGGTTTTGCTCAAGATAAAAATACAGATCCTAATAAGTTAGGGACTGAGGTAGTTAATGTTGTAAGAGCTTATGATGCCACTATTTCGGATGCATTTAAAGTTAGAACAACAGCTAATAATGACGATGACGCAATAGGTAATAAGAAACCAGTTATTTATACGATAAGTTCATTTCCAGTAGCATCAACTTTCGTTCCAGAGAAGGGACAAGCGGCAGCTGTGGAGAAAACGAGTAGATTAATGAGTTTTAATAATTACGCGTTGTTATCAGCAGGTAATTATACGAATATTAATGGAGAGGTTTTTCTAAGTCATAAACTAAATAAGAATAGTTTTTTAG
>JBOFGJ010000756.1:0-1855 GCA_051649065.1 Flavobacterium sp.
CCATTGCTGCTAAACGCTGATTTACATCCTCACTTAATATTAATTGTTCTAATAGTCTATCCTTAAAATCATCTTGTCTAGAGATTAATAGGCGGATAAAGTGTTGTTGTGTCTTTTTAAACTTCCCTTTAAAGTATGCTACTATCTCTTCTTCATCTCTACTTGATAAGGTAGCGATTGCTAAAAAACGCATACAGCCAAAAGCTATTGTCTCTTTGCGCTCTTTCAAATAAGCGAAAGCTAACTCATTTTGCACTTCATAGGTAGGCTGTACCTCTCCAGTAAAACTATATCCATATCCCTGAAGTCCATACTCTTTACCTCCAAACAACAATACGTTTAATAACTCTTCTTTAAAATCAACAGTAAAGGTATTTCGCTTGTCTATAAACAGCTTCACCTTCTCTGATGACTCTTCTGTCAAATACAACAGTGAAATCAATAACTCTTCTTTATTCAACTCAAAGCTTCTGTAATAATCTGGTATTACACTACTCTTCAAGATAAGTGTCTTTCCACTTTTATACTGTTCGTATAAGTCATAAAACACTTGATATACCTCTTCATAATTTTCTTTTTGTATAAAATACCTTGAAGCTCTGCTCCCTTCCAAATATTGGTTTATTCGATTTAGCAGCATAGCGATAAACTCTTGATCTCTACTTTCTAATATTTTATTAAATAGGACAGACTCTACCGTATATTCATTAAAGTTTGGTAAGAACTCTAGTATTACAAGCCGAAACTTGCGCTCTACTTCCTCAAATGCACTCTCAACAAAGCCAAACGCCATCTCTCTGTGTACCCATAAATAACAATGCATCAATGCATAAAGCTCTTTTTCATTAAACACAGATAATTCTTTCTCGTCAAAATACTCATAGTGATTTATAGTATAAAGCATCAACTCACATAGTCGCTTTACATTATCTTGTTTGTCATCCTCTACATGACTTCTAAAGTGGTATGCTAACTCTGTACGCACTGCTTCATAACGTACTAAATTATGAGAGAGAATAATCTCTAAAAAATACTTTAAGTTAGCTACCTGTACATGTGATAATAACCTCGCTATATCCTGTCTAATTCCCTCTTCACGACCAGCGTTTACCAATATATCTTTTACTTTCTCCCAATACTTTGATTGCTTTGAAGTCATTAACATCAATAAAAAAGAAGGTGTCCATCGTCCATATTCATTATCCCCATCACAGATGGTATCGACTACCTCGATTAACTGCTCTTCTCCATTATCTAAAGCTACTGCCCACACATAAGGAAGATAGTTAGGTAGCGAGAGGTGCATACTATACTCCACCTGCTTATGAAGTGGCAACTCTATACTATAGGAATCATAGTTATGATTATCATAGAACGATATACCATATAACAGTCCTGAAATAACATTACACTGTTTTAAGAATGTATGTTCTGCATTATGCCACGTCGCTTCTTTTATATCATATTGTCCTCCTAAGATATATTCATCCACTCGATCTAATAATTCCTGTACCCAAGGCGCTAGCTTCTCTCCAAAAAAGTACACCAATAAAGCGCAATACTCCTCTTCTCTCCACATCCCAACAGAATTACTTGCTAGCATCTCTACAAAAGTCTCATCATAACGCGTAAATACCTTAGGGCTATAAATAGAATCTTCTGAATCACTACTATTTCCTGTAAAATGTAGTCCTAATATAGCGATATGTGATTCTAATTTCACACCTGCATAATCCTCGTTATACACCATAACATAAAGCTCCTCATGCATCTCTGTATAAGTACGGTTCTCTACTTGATAGTCTCTTAGTATAGTTACAATATTATTATTCATTGGGATCTGTTTAAAAACTAG
>JBOFGJ010000757.1:0-2372 GCA_051649065.1 Flavobacterium sp.
GCTTCACTATTGCGATTCTGGGAGAAAGAATTTGATATTATCAAACCTAGAAAGAATGCTAAAGGCAATCGTATGTTCACACCACAAGATGTGCAAAACCTACAACTAATCTATCACTTAGTGAAAGAGAGGGGATTCACGCTTGATGGAGCAAAAGAACATATGAAAAAGAATGCTAAAGATATTATGGATAACTTTGAGATCATTCAAAAGTTAGAAGGTATCAAAGCAACATTATTAAGTATTAAAAATGAACTCTAAATAAAAAAGAAATGAAAAAAGCGTTACCTATTATTATCGTATTAGTTGTCCTTATTGGAGGATATTTTATGATGTCGATGAACTATAACAACTCTGCATTAGTATATAAACAGGCTACTGATAAATCTTGGGCAGATGTACAGGGTGCTTACCAACGTAGAACTGACCTTATCGGTAACTTAGTGAGTACTGTAAAAGGAGCTGCTGACTTCGAAAAATCAACACTAGAAGCTGTAGTAAACGCACGTGCTAAAGCTACTTCAGTAACTGTAGATCCAACGAATATGACTCCTGAGAAATTACAAGAGTTCCAACAAGCACAATCTGGAGTATCTAGTGCTTTAGGTCGTTTATTAGTAACTGTAGAAAAGTACCCTGACCTTAAGACAAATCAAAACTTCTTAAAACTTCAAGATGAACTAGCTAGTACAGAAAACCAAATTTTAACGCAACGTACTCGTTTTAACGATGCAGTAGCGGCATACAATGGTTATGTATTAAAAGTACCTGCTAAATGGTTCTTAAGTGAGTATAAAGAAAGACCTTTCTTCCAAGCTGAAGCTGGATCAGAGAAAGCTCCTGAAGTAAAATTCTAATCTAATCAACTATGAGCGGGCTAAGAGACTATCTAACCAAGACAGACGAAGAGGAAATCGTGCTAGCAATAACGCAAGCAGAGAAGAACACTTCTGGAGAAATAAGAGTACACATCGAGACTACATCTAAAAAGCCTCCATATGAGAGAGCACAAGAAGTATTCTTCGAACTAGGAATAGATAAAACTGCTTCTAGAAATGGTGTATTATTCTACATCTGTACGAACTCTAAAGCTTTCGTAATATTAGGAGATCAAGGAATAGATGATAAAGTCAAAGTCGAGAATTTCTGGGAAGGAACAAAAGAATTAGTGATTAACCACTTTAAGCAAGGACTATTTAAACAAGGGCTAATCTATGGAATCCTTAAAGCTGGAAGTCAACTAAAAGTACATTTCCCCTCTTCTGACGAAAATAAAAACGAATTACCAAACGAAATATCTAAAGCATAAACACCAATGATCAAGCTAATATTAAAAGCATATCATTTCGTATTAGTGATTATAGCCTTGCTATTATCACAATTCACTTATGCTCAATTTGACGTACCTGAGAAGCCATCGTTTCAGACTTCAGTCTATGACTATGCAACAATCTTAGATACCAATCAAAAACAACAATTAGAACAAAAGTTAATAGCCTATAGCGACTCTACTTCTACCCAAATAGTCTTAATTACCATTCCATCCCTTAAAGGAGAAGATATCGGTATGCTAGGTCCTAAATGGGGACAAGAATGGGGTATCGGTCAAAAAGGCAAAGACAATGGTATTGTAATCTTAATGGCTGCTAAAGAGCGCAAGATAGGTATCTATCCAGGCTATGGTGTAGAACATAAGATAACAGCTGGACAGGGTGGAGAAATCATCCGTAATATCATTATACCTGAATTTAAAAGAAACGACTACTACGCAGGACTTGATAAAGGTACTGATGCAATATTCGAATTACTAACTGGAACTTATCAAGCAGATAAGACTATTCGCTCAGATGGAGAGAATAGCCTAGGAGGTCTTTTATGTTTAGGTGTTATTATCTTTATGATCGTATTCGCTATTATATCTAGCAATAAAAATAACAAAGGCGGTGGCGGTGGTAATCATCGCAATCGCAATGTAGCAGGTACCCTACTTGACATCTTAGTACTTAGTAGCCTTGGTCGCGGTAGTGGCGGTGGCGGAGGTAGCTTCGGTGGTGGTGGATTCGGCGGAGGAGGCGGTGGCTTCGGAGGCGGATTTGGCGGAGGTGGATTCTCTGGTGGAGGATCTAGCGGTAGCTGGTAGACATACGTCATTCTAAATATATAAGCAGGTAATATAGTAAGTGCTAGTCGCTTCTACATTACCTGCTTTTTTTATGCTCTCTCGCTTGCTTTCATTAAAACACAACTACTTTATACTTCCATACTGACTCCGTTATTTCACTAGATAAAACGGAGTCAGTACGGACTCATAACGGACTCACTACGGACTCAGTCCGCATAAATCAAAAAGGCAAGTCGAGCATAACACCTAT
>JBOFGJ010000758.1:0-25704 GCA_051649065.1 Flavobacterium sp.
TTAAAAGACTTTACCCATTTAGGCAAATCTTTCATATAATATGTACTCGTAATCCAATCTCCAGTAGTTCCATCTAACCAATAAGCAGCATTAGCAAAGTGTCCTGCTGGTAATATCCCTCCTCTATCTTTAATAGCTATACCTACTACTTTAGATTGGAAGTTAGTTGCTAATCTCAATTGATCAGTTACCGTAGATACCAATAGGTTTTTAGGAGATTGTTTTCCAATCTTACCTGCTCCTCCACCTACTCCTTCTACAGCATCATCTTGTGTACAGTACATACTCTCACCTGTTGCCTGCATAATAAAGTCATTTCCTGCAATACCATGTATCGCTGGCACACTACCAGTATAGATAGTACTGTGCCCTATGGCAGTATAAGTAGGAACGTAATCAATATAAGTATTCTCACTTGAAAATCCTTCGTTTAATAAACGTTTAAATCCATTATCTGAATAACGATCATAGTATCTATATAGATAGTCCCATCTCATCTGGTCTACTACTACTCCTACTACTAGTTTTGGTTTCGGTAATGTTTCACTTGCCATTGCTGTTAGTGAGAACATACAGCCTACTGCTGCAAATAAGGTTGTTCTGATTTTCATCTTTTTAATTAAGGTTAGTATTTGTTCTTAATAAGGCTTCTGTTTACAAAACTATTAAACTCAAAGACTTTATGAACATAAAATCGTCAAAAAACTTCAATATTAACATTTAGAATTATTCAATTCAAAATTATAAATTCAAAATAAGTTAAAGATTAAGAGAGTGTTACTAATAACTTATATTTTTTAAAAAGCAAAAGGCTGCTCATTACAGAACAGCCTTTAATGCTAACTAATTCATTAATATTTGTAAACCAACTAAATATTTGGATTATAATCTGTTTCTTGTCTAGGGATTACATAAGTCCAATTATTATTTTCTGTTGGTAAAATGGTAATACCTAAAGCAGTACTATAATTTCCTCCTTTAGCAGCCTCTTTTCTAACAACAGGTAGATTCCAACGTTTAAGGTCAAACCAGTCAAAACCTTCTCCCCATAACTCTATTCCTCTATATTTAACTATTTCATCAAATAAAGCTTGACCTGATTTTGAACAAGTATAACTTGCATCTCTACCTGATACTTTTGTCAACTCTTCTAGTAATTTTGCAGCTTCAGAATCACGTCCTAAGAAATGCAATGCTTCTGCTTCTATAAAATACATTTCAGATGAACGGAAATGATTTAAATGACCTACTCCTTGCATCTCATTTGCTTTTACTTTAAACTGCATATAAGCAGCAACAGATGCATTTGATTTAATATCAGGAAAACGTGTTCTAGCATCTTGGTCCAAAGGAGACTTAGCTTTTGCAATTCCACTCACAGCAGTATATGTACTCGGATCATAGCCAGTTGGATCTAAAAACAAGCCTTTGCGAATATCAGTTGCAGGAATAGTTTCATAAAATTCTTTACTAATACGTCCTGGCATAGTTCTAACAACAGTAGTACTCGCATTATACGCTAAATATGCTTGATAAGAATAGAAATATAAAGTTTCTTCTAGAGCTCCAAAACTACTCCATATCCATTCCGATGTAGGATTTGCGAATCCAGCATTATAATCATTGACATTCATTAGATTATATCCCTTTCTCGCTAAACCAGCTTCTCTTAAAGCAACAGCATAATCTTGTTTTATTAATGCAGCCCTTGCATAAACCGCATGAGAAACATTAGAATCAACTAAATAATTTAAACTTGCAGATCTTTTATACTTACTTTCATCAAACAAGCGTATTGCATCATCTAAATCTTTATATATCTGTGCATATACTTCATTCTGACTAGCTAAAGGCATAGCTTTAGGATCATCAGGATGTAGTCGAAGAATAATACTTTTTTTAGCTCCTTTCTCTGCATCCTGCCAACGGTTTCCGTAAATCTGATTTAACATCGTAAATGCATAAGCACGATAAGTAAGAGCTTGAGCTTTCAAATATTTTCTTTCATTTTCAGGTCCACTAGCAGCATCTACATTTGCAATAATTGCATTTGCATTAGTCACTAACATGTAATAATAATGCCAAGGATAATTATTATAATTAATATCATTATTAGACATGTTTAAACCATTAACTTGATTCATCAATCTATTGTCATCTCTTCTAAAATTACTCCCAGAATATTCTCCATAAAACAATTTGATTGTCCCCTCACCATTAAAACCTTGACTAGTATGTTGAGCTGTCATCAGTTTTGCTAAACCATTAACAGCCATTGTTATACTTTCAGTTGTCTTAAATGCAGTTTCTGGAGAAGTAGCATTAGTAGGAAATGTATCCAAATAATCTTTACTACATGAACCTAAGGTTAACACTGTAGATAATAATACGTACTTTATATATTTAATTTTCATCTCTTTAAATATTTAATTCTTTATACTTTCTAATACTAGAACCCTACATTAACTCCAAATATAAATGTTCTAGGAGGTACCCATGAATTCATTACTTGACCTGCAAAACTCATCTGTGAATTCATTCCTTTTAGTTTAGTAAATGTTGCTAAGTTTTCAACAGATGCTGTTAAAGATAAATTACTAACACCAAATTTCTTAACTACATCTTTTGGGATATCATATGCTAAAGAAACATTTTTAATAACTAAATAATCTCCATTCTGCATAAAACGCGTTGAACGAGCACTACTTAATGTATTTCTAGTAAAATCAAGAACTGGTAATCCGTTTGGATCAATTCGATCAGGAGATGTTGTTGTCATACCTTCTGGTACTCCATCCCAAGCACCTAATATATCTTTATGCATAGCTCCTGGTGAAGTAGATGCTGACATTAAACTTGCGTATGAATAGTCATAAACTTTTGCTCCTAAACTATATGTAAATAAAGCAGAAAAAGAAAAATTCTTATAGCTCAACGATGTATTAAAACTTCCTTCCATTTTTGGAATTGCGCTTCCAGCAAATCTCTTCTTAGCATAAGTAGCATTTCTAGTATACACCACTCCGTTAATTTCAGACAAATCTTTAGCTACATCCTTATCTGGTGCTGATCCATTTACGTTATATTTCACATCATCAACAACATATAATGCATCTCCTGTCATTTGATCCACACCTGCAAAATCACTTAAATAGAATTCATAAATACTTTTTCCTTCAACTCTTAAAAAATCACCACTGATAATTCCATTTTCACGATTTTCCTCAGGTAATTCAGTAATTTTATTTTTCAACCAAGTAGCATTAGCACCAAAGTTCCATTTGAAATCAGGTGTCTTAATAAGATCTACATCAAAAGATAATTCAATACCTCTATTTGCAATACTTCCAATATTACTCTTAATAGTTGAAGCAGCAGTTCCTGGTGAAACTGAACCATTAGATAATGGCATTGTTAAATCAAATAACAAGTTCTGAGATTTTTTATCAAAATACTCAACAGTAAAATTAGCTCGATTAAATAATCTTGCGTCAAGTCCTATATTGAATGAAGATGATGTTTCCCATTGTAAATCTGGATTCCCGTTTTGAGATTTATATAACGCAGGTTTTCCTCCATTTTTAACTAATGCATATAAAGAATGATAAGCATATGTACCAGCTCCACCATCAGCTCCAACCTCACCATAAGAAGCTCTAAGCTTTAAATAATCTATCTGTTTAACTTTGAAGAAATCTTCAGCTGACACGATCCAGCTACCTCCTAAAGACCAGAAGTTACCCCATCGGTTATCTTTATGGAACTTAGATGAACCATCTCTACGGAATGACGCTTCAGCGAAATACTTATTAGCATAGTTATACTTTGCTCTAGAGAAAAAACCTTCCGTTCTATATTTTACAGTATAATCATAGATATTACCCGCTTCTGTAAAGTTTATCCACTCATCCATTCCTTCGAATGTTTGATTAGTTTTCATTCCATACATATAACTGTAATCATTATTGAAATTCTCATGACCTACTAATACGTCAACGTTATGATCTCCAAAACTTCTATTCCAATTTAATAATTGTTGTGCGCTATATGTTTTTTCTCTATAAATATCTCTTCTAGAGCGTCCACTTGGAGCACCATCTCCAATTAATGCATTATCATATTTTCTTGCCTCACTATTTCTAACACTTAAATCTCCTCTAACAGTAAAAGTAAAGTCTTCTAAAAACTTAAAGTCTGCAAAAACTTGAGAATTCATAGTGTTTCTAACACTCGATTGTTTATTCAACTCTGTCTCCATAACAATATGTCTTCCCGGTAATTGTTTACGAGTACTTTCACCATTATCATAAATCTTATTTCCATGCTCATCATACAGAAAATCACCACTTAAAGGATCATGTGCGTATACAGGGTAAATAGGTGCGATATTACGTGCGAAATAAAATGGATTTGCAATAGTACTATTATCATCCATAGTAGCTGATAATCCACTTGATTCTTGATGTGAACTTGCAACGTTAGCTCCAACTTTTATAGCTTTATTTACTTGGTAATCAGCATTAACTCTAAAGTTAAAACGCTTAAAATCACTATGTTTCAAATAACTTTCATTATTTAAAAAACCTCCTGAAAAATACGCTCCTCCTTTTTCATTAGCAACTCGTCCATTCATATTAATATCTTGGTACATCCCTGTTCTTTCAATAGGTTTAAACCAATCTAAATCTCCTGCATAACCAGGTAAAATATGAGCATTAGGAACTATCTTTCCATTATCATCAAATAATTGCTCACCTGGCAGATTATAAATATTAGTTAACAAATAATCTGGTATTAGTGTTGCTGATGCTTTTCTATTTGCCTCTGCTAAACTATTATTTGCTAATAGTGAATTTCTATTAGCTTTCCACATAGTCTCCATAAACTCATTAGGTCCAAGTTTATCGTATTCTGCAGCTCCTCTAGTAAAAAGTCCTTGTTTTAAACTTACTCCAAAGAAACCTTTACCTTTAGAAGCTTTCTTTGTAGTAATAATAACAACTCCATTAGATGCTCTATTACCATATAATGTTGAAGCAGAAGCATCTTTTAAAACAGACATACTCTCTATGTCATTAGGGTTTAAATCTGAAATATTTCCTTCAAATGCAATACCATCAACAACTAATAATGGACTATTTGAAGTTAAAGATGAAAATCCACGAATACGAATAGTTGGATCTGAACCTGGTTGACCAGAAGTATTGTTTACACGAATACCTGGAGCAGCTCCTTCTAATGCTCCTAAAGCACTTGACCCTGGTCTTTTGGTGATTTCGTTACTATCTACTACTGCTATAGCACCAGTTACAGACTCTTTAGTTGCAGTACCATAAGCTACTACTACTACGTCATCTAGTATTTGACTATCTTCTTTTAATTTTACATCATAATGTGACTTTGATGTTATTCTAATTTTCTGTGTCTCATAAAACACATAAGTAACGACAAGAACATCTCCCTCTCCAGCATTAATAGTAAAAATACCGTTATCATCGGCACTAGTACCAAAATCTGTACCTTCAAGAACAATTGTCGCTCCTATTAAAGGCAAACCTTCCGTGTCCTTCACACTTCCTGTAATTGCCTTTTTTGCCTGAGCAAAAACTACACTTGTTAACACAAGCATAGAAAACGTTAAGTAAAGTTTTAATTTCATAAACATCCTTTTAAGATTATTTTAGCGTTGCCAAAAATATAATATAAAAAAACACATTACACATTTAATCAATAAATAAACCTAAAAACAATCAAAAAAACAATATTAAAACAAAAATATCCTCAATCATTTTAACTTAAAAATGCATATTTTAAAAAGAAACAATTCACATATTATGAATAAAAGTGGAGTAAAAACACTCGTTTATTAAAATAAAGTTAATACTGCGTTAACATATGAAATAAAAACATTTAACATGTTTATTATACCTTTTTAAAGACAACTACACTATATCCCTTATCTTTACTTTATAAACAATACACAACAATATGAAACCTTTTAAAGTAGTTGCTTTTGATGCGGATGATACCTTATGGGTGAATGAACCTTACTTTAATGATGCAGAGAAACAATTCTGCATCTTAATGGAGGATTACCTAACTCACCAAAGTATCTCACAGATCTTATTCAAAACTCAAATAGACAATCTACCTCTTTATGGATATGGGATTAAAGGCTTTACCCTATCTATGGTAGAAGCTGCAGAGGTAATCTCTAAAGGCACTGTAAGTCACAAAGTAATCTCTAGGATTATTTCTATTGGGAAAGATCTATTAACCAAACCTGTCGAGCTTATAGATGAAGTAGAAGATGTTCTGAAAGAACTTAAAGGAAAGTATAAACTTGTAGTTGCTACTAAGGGTGATCTGAAAGATCAACACAGAAAACTTCACAAATCAGGCTTAGGTACTTACTTTCATCACATCGAAGTAATGACTGATAAAGAAGAAGTAGATTATCAGAAGCTTCTAGGGCGCCTTGATATCAAACCTGAAGAGTTTATCATGATAGGCAACTCACTAAGATCTGATGTGCTTCCTGTACTAGAACTAGGAGGGCATGCTATACATGTACCATTTCACACGACTTGGCTGCACGAACATATAGATCACGAGATTGTACATCCTAATTTCACAGCTATCACTAAACTGTCTGAAATAAAAGATATACTACTATAACGAAAATAGGCTGTCTAATCAGACAGCCTTTTTGCTCTTACACTTATAAAATAATCTATTCACTTAGAATCTATATCCCACGAAGACATTAAAGCTTTGGTTATATATTTTTAAGTCATTACCACCTGCATTCTCTTCCAACCCAAATGTATTAGAGTTGTCAAAAATACTAGCAAACCCTCTGCTATAACTTGCTCCTACTAAGAATCCACAGTCAAACTGATACTCTGCACCAGCTACTATTCCATAATCCATCTTTTGTAAGTACTGTCCATCTTCTTGATCATCATCAATACTACCAAAGATACCGTGATCCTTATACTTATTGCCCTCTTCATCTACAGCTGTAAGTGAAGAATACACTAGCATATTCACATATGGACCTGCATATACTTGTAATCCGCCAGTCTTAAACACTGCACTGATAGGATTAAGACGAATACTATTCATCTGTAATTTAGCATCTAGTGTTACACCATCCTCTAACTCTCTATCAAAACGACCACCATACTGCTGGTAAAACAATTCGTGTTTTAAACCGAAGTGTTTACTTAGACTATTATCTACACTTACCCCTACAAAGAAGTTATTGCGTTTACTTACTTTTCCATCTATCGCTAGATACTCTAGGTCATCACCTTTAAGCGTAGACTGTATCCAACCTCCTTTTACACTAAAAGTAGTATTTCCTTTTAAATCGTGATTGATATCTTGTGCTAATGCAGTACCACATACTACTAGCATAGAACAAACACTTAATATTAAGTTTCTCATACTTCTATTTCTTAAAAATCAATATCCCAAATACCCACTGCATTCTCTAACTCTACTAACGATGATGCATAACCAAATAAAGTCTCTGCATACGCCTGTTGTGTTTCGTTATAAGTTCGTTGAGCATCTAATACTTCTAATAAACTACTAGCTCCTCTTTGGTAACTATACTTAATTCCCTCAAACACTTGCTTTGCTTCGTCTAACATCCCTTTCTCAAATCGGTTGATTTGCTTCTGTTTCGTTAGATAATTTCTATATGCCTGAGTAATCTCTTTCTCTAATTCTAACTCTATCAAGTCATATTCTAAGTGAGCTTGACGTTCTTCATAAAGAGCAGTTTTAAGTCCTGCTTCTTTTCGATTAGAGAATTTAAGAGGTACAGAGAATCCCGCTTTCACTACCGTATTCCCCGGTGTTGGAGCGATGGCATTTTTTACGAATGAATTATTCTCTACACCG
This sequence comes from Flavobacterium sp., assembly GCA_051649065.1. Lineage (GTDB taxonomy): Bacteria > Bacteroidota > Bacteroidia > Flavobacteriales > Flavobacteriaceae > Flavobacterium. The sequence goes on from JBOFGJ010000758.1 coordinate 7,915, forward strand.
AAGTTAAGTCCTAAATCTATTACTCGCTCTGCCTTAGCTAAAGTCACTTGCTTACTAGCGACAACTTTATTCTGTCTAGCCACTAAGAAGTCAGCTCTATTATTTTGTGCTGTAGTGATTAACTCTTCTAAATTAAACAATCTATCGAACTTATTAAACTCTCCCTTTGGTAAATAGATGGTATCATTGCGTTGTGTACTGATAACATTTCTAATCTCTATCAAGCTATTTTCCCAAGTATCATCAGCATCCTGAAGTTCATTATACATAGACTTTGCTTCTAAGCTACTTTGTATAGCATCTACTTTACTAATCTGTCCTAGATTATATCGGATACTATCAGACTTTGCCACTTGTCTCATAGACTCATAAGAATCTTTGTGTATATCATATAGCATCTTATTTTGCATTGATTCTAAAAACAAGATCGTCGACTCTGCACGTAGCGTTTGGAAGAACTCTTGAAGTTCTAACTCAGCTAGCACTTTTTGATCTGCTGCTAAGTTTTTTCTAGCTTTACGCTTCCCTCCTAACTCTAAGTCCCACGATAGTTCAGCTTCAAAACCATATCCCATCTGCATGCGCTTCTGTTGGTTATCGAACCAACCAAAACTAAGCTCTGGATCAGGGAATACTTTAGCGGCCTGAACCTCAGCCTCAGCAATATCTATATTGTATTTTGCAGCAGCATAACCTAAGTTATTCATTGACATCTTATGAAGAAATTCTTTATATGTCAACACTGTTTTACCATCAACTTCCTCTGTATGGAGCTGTGCATGCAAAACCCCATTACAGAATACAGTTAATAATCCTACTAGTATATATTTTTTAATAACATTCATACCTAATACTAATTTTCTTCGTCCGTTTCACTTTTTACAAAATCGTTGTCATTACCCCATTTGCGTTCTACCATATAATATAAAGCTGGCAATACAAATAGTGTTAGTACAGTCGCAAATAACAGTCCATATACGATAACTGTTGCTAATGGTCTCTGAACATCAGAACCTATTCCTGTCGCTAATGACGCAGGGAATAATCCCAACACAGCTACTGTTGCAGTCATTAATACTGGTCTAAATCGCTGTTCTGCTCCTGTAAGCACAGCATCTTTAAGCGCTGTGCCTTTTCGGCGAAGATCATTGATATGGGATATCATAATCACCCCATTCTGTATCGCGACTCCAAATAAGGCAATAAACCCTACTGCAGAAGATACGTTTAATGACATTCCTCTAATATTCAAGGCTAACATACCTCCGAATAACGCTAAGGGAACAACAATCATCAATAATCCAGCTTGTCTAAACTGTCCGAATGCACCATATAATAACACAAACATTAAACACAGTGTCAATGGAACAATAACTGCTAGACGGCTATAAGCTCTATTTTGATTCTCAAACTGCCCACCCCATTCGATGTGAAACTTCTCATGATCGTAAGAGATATTACTCTCTATCTTTTGTTGTGCTTCTTTTAATAATGACGCTAAGTCTCTATTACGCACATTTAATTTTACTGTTAGGTGACGTCTGTTCATCTCACGAGTAATAGTACTCTCTCCTGTACTAGTCTTCACATCAGCTACCTGAGATAAAGGAATTTTAGCACCTGTACTAGATGTCAACATTAAGTTAGCTATCTTCTCAGGAGTATTTCTACTCTCTTCTGTATATCTAGCACTGATATCATAAACTTTATTACCAATAAATATCTGTGAGATAGCTTTTCCACCAATGGCTACTTCGATAAGCTCGGCAACGTCAGATACATTCAGTCCATACTGGGCTATCTTATCTCTATTAGCGTGTATCTGTAACTGTGGTAATGGTGGTTCTTGATCTATCGCTAAATCCACTGCTCCATCTACTGTACGCAGTGTACCTAATACTTCATTAGCTATACGTCTAGTCTCGTGAAAATCTTCTCCATACACTTTAACTACTAGCTCACTATGTGCACCAGATATCTTATCCATAACCCCATCGATCATCGGCTGTGCAAATCCTACCGTAAACCCTGGTATAGATTCATATTCTGCAGCCAACTCTTCGATTAAGTCATCTTTAGTCTTACCTCTAGGCCATTCTTTATATGGCTTAATACCTACCGAACATTCAAAATGTGATGGAGTGAATGGGTCAGTACCATCGTCATTACGACCTGACTGAACCATAATATAAGTTACCTCATCATACTTCATCGTTCTAGCGCGTAGGGTATCACTCATCTCTTTTGATTTCTCTAGTGATATCCCAGGAGGTAACGTCACTTGAAGCCAAATAGAACCTTCATCTAATGGGGGTAAGAAGTCTTTACCTACCTTAATTGACAATCCTACTGTTATTGCTAAAACAACTAAAAGAGGAATAAATACTTGCTTTGGTTTATTAACTATTTTGATAATTCTGTTGTGATACAGACTCGTTAGTTTCTCTAACCACTTGTTGTGATATATCTTTCTAGGTTTTCTATACACCGCATACGCAAGACCTGGTATCAATATCAAGGCTACTAATAATGCACCTATCAAAGCATATCCTACTGTAAATGCCATCGGTGTAAATAACTTCTTCTCTACACGTTCAAATGCAAATAAAGGCAAGTATGCTGTGATGATAATCAAGGTCGCAAAGAAGATAGGTTTTGCTACCTCTTTCGTTCTTTGTGCAATAGACTTTTCTTTTAATTCTTCCTCTGGATTATCCTCCCTCTTCTTTAATATGGATTCCATCATCACAATGGCTCCATCTACGATAATACCAAAATCTATTGCTCCTAATGAAAGTAAGTTAGCTGGTATATCTGTAAAGTGCATCATAATAAATGCAAACAATAACGAGATAGGAATAGTAATAGCTACTAATAGCGCTCCTCTCCAGTTACCTAAGAATACTATTAGTACAATAATTACTAAACTAATCCCTTCTATTAATGTCCACGATACAGTATGCAACGTCGTATCTACTAAATCTGTACGATCTAAAAATGTATGTATTCTAACTCCTTCTGGTAATATCCCATTGTTTAGTTCATCTACATACTTGTGTATCTTCTCTAATACTACAGATGGGTTCTCATGTTTTAGTAACAAAACAATTCCTTCTATACTATCTGAATAATCTCTTTCTCTATCTGTAAACCCTAGAACACCTTTGCGCTCAACGTTACCATACTTTAATCGACCTAAATCATTTAAAAATACAGGTATCCCATCCTCTGCTTTCACAACAATCTTACCTAGATCTTCAAGGTCTTTAATCAACCCGATACCTCTCACTACATAACCTAAATCTCCTCTAGTAAGAACGCTACCTCCTGCATTAACATTATTCTCTTCTATTGTCTCTGTTACATCACTAAGCGAAAGTCCATATTGCTCTAATTTATGTGGATCTAACTCGATTTGAAACTGAGTCGTAATCCCACCGAAGTTAGTCACCTCAGCTACCCCTGGCACTTGATTAAGCTTAGGAATTATCACGAAGTTCTGTAAATCTGTTAGTTCACGTAGACTGTATCCATCCCCTTCTATGATATATCTGTACACCTCTCCAATAGGAGAAGTTAGTGGATCTAACTCTGGCGCGGCATCGTATGGTAACTCCACATCATTTAATCGCTCTTGGATTCGTTGACGAGCGAAGTAGTCATCTACTCCATCAGCGAACACAATAGTGATCATAGACAGTCCGAATGTACTGTTGCTACGCATTACGTGCATCCCTGGCATCCCATTTAAGGCACGTTCTATAGGTATGGTAATCTGTAATTCTATTTCTTCTGCTGCCAGTCCTGGCACTTGTGTTACTACCTGTGAAGTAACGTCTGCTATATCTGGATAAGCTTCTAGAGATAACTGTTTCCAAGAATAATAACCAAATATACATAGCAAAGCAAACAACGATGCTACAAGCCATCTTTTGTGGATAGCTGTATCTATTATACCTTTCTTCATTGTATTGTTGTTAATGATTAAAGAGCTTGTGGTAAGTAAATACCTCCCTCACTCACTACTTCATCAGCTCTATCTAATCCTGATAGGATTACAGTCTTCTCTCCAGAGACTCCACCGATAACTACACTTTTCTTTTTATACTTATTCTCACCCGCTTTTACGAATACGAATGAGCTATCTTCACCTTGAAGTACTGCGCGTGATGGTATTAAGATTACCTGCTGTGGTTGATCTATAAAACGAACGTTCACATACATTCCTGGTTTAAGTACTCTCTTCTCATTATCCACTTCTATTAAGACATCTATACTACGAGTCTCTTCATCTACTATTTCATTAATATGATAGATAGTTCCTGTAAGTGGTGCATCTGGATACGCAGCTAACTCTACTTGTACTTTATTCAATTTTTCTAAGTGTTGGATATCTTTTTCTTTCACTTTTCCTACTATCCAAATCTTACCTAATGAAGCAATCTTTATTACTGGCTCAGCCTCATCACTGATAAACTGTCCGATAACCAAGTTATTCTCTAATATCTCTCCTGCTATAGGAGAACGTACAGTAAGTGCCTGACCTAATACTAATGATCTAGCATCTACACTATATATTTTTAATGCTGCGATAGCATTATCATAAGCTGCTTTTGCGATAGAATATTCTGTTTGAGACTCTTCAAACTCTTGTCTAACACCTACGCCATTGGCTAATAAATCTTCTTGACGTTTTAAGTTAAGAGCTGCTTGTTTAAACTCTTGCTTCGAATCAAAATATCCCTTTTGAGCTTCAAAGTAATCAGGTGATGACACCTCAAATAATGGTGTATTCTCACTTACTTTTTGCCCTAACTTGACAAATGATTTTACTATTCTTCCTGAGAAAGGAGATGCGATTTCTGCATAATGGTTGGGAATAGCCTTGACTACCCCTGCAGTAACTAGATCAAAAGTAAAGTCTTCTTCAGATACCTTACTCGTTTTTATTCTGTCCTTAAGATTAGAGTTTTCAGTTAAAGAGACTACGTGATTCTCCACTGTGAACTGTGCACTATCTATAGACTGTTCTTTCTTCTCAGAACAATAGCTTAATAATACGCTAACTCCTAAAATACCTGCTAGTTTTAATGTTTTAGCCATTATGTTTATATTTTTATTACTAATTCTTATTATTTACTGACTAGGCTTAACTTAAACCTCTTTAAAGTTACCTAATTTAATGCATCTTATACATTTTTTTCTAATGATTTAATATAATAATCATTATCCCTCTGCTGATAAATCACATCTCCAACGAAGTTTTCGCATCTTTATTTTTATAATTTATGTTAAGCAATCACTTTACATCTCTCTCTTTTGGTAATACAATAACCATGCTAGAATAATCCTCACTACTGTAGATTAAAGAATTTAGCTGCTATAGTGAAATAGATTAATAAACCCGAAATATCAACGATAGTTGTAATCGCAGGGCTAGCTGCTACTGCAGGATCACCTCCGAATTTGCGCACAAGTATTGGTAATATTGCTCCGATAATAGTAGATGATATTACTTGTAGGGATAACGCTACTGCTATTACACCACCTATCGCTACCAGAGGATATGCTGTTGGTATCTCTGTTTCCCAGCTTAGGAACACTACTTTAGCAAATGCCAAAACACCTAAACAAATTGAAAGCATTAATGCTATGCGAGTTTCTTTCCATAGCACTCTAGCCCAACTCTTGATAGATATCTGTCCTAAGGCCAATGCTCTTATCACTACAGTTGCTGACTGACTTCCTGCGTTACCTCCTGTATCTGCAACCATCGGCATATACAGTGCTAATATCATCATCTGTGCTAATGCTCCTTCATAACTGTGAATAATCAATCCCGAAATAATACCTACTATAGCTAAAGTCACTAACCAAAAAACTCTCTTTTTAAAGTGACCGAATATACTCGTATCGTTATAATCTAACTCCTCGTTATTACTCAGTATTCCCATAAAGCGTTCCATATCTTCAGTATGCTCAGCCTGTATCACGTCTAATGCCTCATCATGAGTTACTATCCCTACGAGTTGTTTTTTATCATTAATAATAGGCAGGGCTACTAATTGATATTTGTCTATTTTCTTAGCGACAGATTCACTTGTATCACTAAGATATCCAAACACAAACTCTGTATGTAACTCATCTTCTACTAATACATCAGGCTCTGCTATAATCAAATCTTTTAGTGTAATAAAACCTACTAATGTTCTATCATCATTCACTACATAGATATAATATATCGTCTTCTTAGAAGGTGAATCTTTACGCACTTGCTGTATTGCTTCAAAGCAAGTCATGTCTTTAGATACCGTAGCGAAGTCTGTAATCATAATCCCTCCTGCTGTATCTCCAGGATAAGAACTCAATGCTAGTACATCTTCCTTAACATGTTTAGTTAGATAGGGCAATAGATCTACCTGCTCCTGCTGCGTCATAAGTTGAAATAAATCTGCTCTCGCATCTGACGGCATCTCTTCAAATATCCTAGTAAATAACTTCTTACTCACCCTTTGGAAGAACCCCAACTGCTTCACTAATGGAAACTCAGCGAAGATTTCTCCTTGTTCTTCATAAGTAAATTCATTAAACACTAGAACCAAATCGTCATTATCCACTACACTTAGTATCTCACTAATATCAATAATAGGCATCTTCTTTATCACAGGCATCATCATCGATATCTTCTCCATACTATTTAAATCATTTGCTATCTTCTGTAGATTGTTTTTATCTCTATTGTACATTTTCATACTCTACGTTCATTTAAATAATTAATAAGACGTAAGTTCCCATGTCACTTCTGACACTCCATACTCTAAAGAAACTTTACTTGTGATTTTTTCTAAGATATCGTCTTTCTTTCCTATACACAGAATTTCGAATTTCAGATATGAGAAAGCAGGATTGCCATTATCTGTACTTTTTAAAGAGCGTAGTTGCAACTCTTTTTGATTGCGTAGATTCTCTAACACCATTACTCTGATATGATTCTCCACTTCCTCTTTACACCCTACGATAATCTCATAATGTGCCTCAGCAGAGTCAGTCTCACTCTCAAAAGAAAGCTTATTAATAATCGATCCGATAGGTCTAAGTGATATATGTGCTAAAAGAATTAATACTGTCATCGCAATAGCTTCCATCCATAGGCCTACAGCACACATAGATCCTACTGACGCAGAACACCAAATAGTAGCTGCTGTGTTCAATCCACGGATACTAAATCCGTCTTTCATAATTACACCTGCACCTAAAAATCCAATTCCACTTACTACATAAGAGGCTACTCTACCTACAGCTTCATCGCCGATAGTATAAGCCATTAATACAAAGCCAGCTGCTCCGATACTTACTAAAGTGTTCGTTCTTAAGCCTGCGCTTTTTTGTCTTACTTGTCTTTCTGCTCCGATTAATGCACCTAATATAAAAGCAAGCACTAATCTTCCTATAAATACTGAAATTAACATAATAACTATTTTTTGCTCTTTCTGAGCTACATTGTTATTATGTACTTTCAGAAAGAAGGTTTAACATTTGCGTTTTACTAAACTGGACTCTGTCTCCATCTCTTATTATTTTTTTGACTCGGCAAAAGTAGGTAGATACCTCCCTAAAGGGTATTAGAAAGCTTTTAGAAAAAAATTAGAATTCTATTAGAAACATCACACATAGTGTTCCAAACTAGATTTTTTATCACATTTTTTGATATGTTTTCTAGATAAAAGAGAAGCATCTAAAGAATAAAAGGAATTAAGAGTAACCACTCATACCAATAGCTGATAACATCTATACCTAATACAGTTTTGAAGAATCATATCCAATTCAAACATTCCAATCTGACCGAGAATCCCACAAAATATTCTTCTAAAATTTTATAATCTTTTTTCACTTTTTCTCTTATAAAACAACTACAAAATTGCTTTTTCAGCCTTCTAATGCACCCTTTTTTTTATTCAACACCTCTTAAAGACCATATAAGCTATTGCTAACTTAATTTTATTTAGATTTTTTTTAAGCCCATATTTATATAAAACACTCATAATTAATTATTTACAATATAAATCCATAAACACCCTACTTTGACAAATACTCTTTCATCCTAGTAAATTCAAAGCATTCTTAACTATTCTAGGACATTTATAGGACAATTCTAGGACAATACATGGGCTGAGAAATTTCTGCCCAAGTATTCTCTTATTATACATCTTTAATTCTCCTTTAATGGCATAATTACATTAAGTCTTGTTCATAGTAAAAGAGTTACAGAATCTGTATAGCTGAGAATAAGTTCATACTCATCAATAACAATAAGACAGAAGTCAACCTAAGAGTTCACATTCATTAATTTAAAAACACCTTTCACATTAATTCTTAATTAATTACTTTTATCTAAAAAAATAAGATGAATAAGTTAATTAACTATCCACTATATCTAAAAATAACATGTGTACTGTTAAGCATAGTTATATTCAGTTATATCGCTATTCTTTTAGAGAATATATTTGTTCCTCTATTCTTAGGGCTACTAGTTGCTTCTCTTTTAGTTCCTTTTAGTCATTTCTTAGAGACTAAGTTTAAATTTAATCGAGGGATAGCTTCTATCACAGTAGTTGTAATAGCTTTCCTTATTCTTATAGGCATTTTATTACTAATCGGAATGCAGTTATCTCATTTACAAGATGATTGGCCTGCTTTTCAAAGCCAATTAATGGATAGCACCACAGTTATTCAAGAATGGGTATATACTAAGTTTGGTATAGCTAGAGAACACCAGATGAACTATATCGAATCGGCTGCTTCTAATTCCTTAAAAGCAGGAACAGATATATTAGGCGCTGCAATGAGTTCGCTTTCTACTTTATTAATGTTCATCGTATTTACCTTTTTGTATTCTGTATTCTTATTAATTTACCGTGGACATATCGTGAGATTTATATTGATGTTATTCCCTGATAAACATAAAGACAAGGTTTTAGACACTGTAAATGCTATTCAGCATATGGTTAAGAAATATCTAGTAGGACTTATCTTACAAATGATTATTGTCAGCACATTGGCCTTAATAGCATTTGCCATTTTAGATGTAAAATATGCATTAATGTTAGCGATTATTACGGGGATATTGAATGTATTACCTTATGTTGGGATACTTATCGCTTTAATCACTACTATGCTTATTACATTTGCTACGGCTTCAAGTACTAAAGTATTATTTGTCTTAATTTCTTTCGTAGTAATACACGCTATAGATGGTAATATCGTTATGCCTAAGATAGTAGGTTCTAAAGTAAAAGTAAATTCATTAGTAGTCATCATCGGTCTTATACTTGGAGAGATGGCTTGGGGTATCTCAGGTATGTTATTAGCAATACCTACCTTAGCAATTATTAAGATTATATGTGACAGAGTAGAAAGCCTTAGACCATGGGGATATCTATTAGGCGAAGAGAATTTCCCTAAAAATATCGTTGTCGAAGAAGAAATTAAAGAAGAGAATTAGGTAACCGCCTTGATTCTATATAAAAAACAAAGAGGCTATCTGATACAGATAGCCTCTTTGTTTTTATGAAATAGTTCTTACTTCTTCGATTTATAAATAAATAATGGAACTTTTAAATGTTTCGCTAAGTGTTGAGTTACACTTTTAGAAAGGATGTTCTCTATAAATGTTTTATTGCGCTTCACTGTCGCTACCATATCTACAGGCTCATGCGTAATGAAGTCTAACAAGGTCTTCTCTATATTGTCTGCATTAAACAGATGGAAACTTAGAGGAGCATCTTTATACTTCTCTGTCCATTTACTATAAACCTCTTCACATGATACACACCCTTTTTGTTTAACATGTACCAGTTTTATATGTGCATCATTAGCTATAGCACCCTTTACGATATCATCTAATGTTGGTTCTTCTTCTAATTCAAATCGAGAAGTAAAGATAATATTCTTTAATTCTGAAAAATGTGCTTCTTTAGGAACACTAAATACAGGGATATCTACTTTGGCAATTGTATTAATAGTATTAGAACCAAGTATTTTCTTATGGAAACTAGAATTAGCACCATCTGTTCCCATTACTAAGAAATCTATACTATTCTCCTCGATAGCATGTAGAATTTCAGGAACTAAAAGCCCTTCTTTTACCTTAAAGAATACAGGAACGTGCTCTAGTCCCACCTCTTTTCTCATTTCTATTAGCACAGGGCTATTAGCGTGAAGTTGTTCTAACTTCTCAAAAGATGTTTTCTTAAGTACATTTTCGACAAGGTGTGGGCTAATACCTCCCGATATAACAGGAGGATCATAAACGTGTAGAACATATAGTTCTGCTTCTCTATAATCAGCTAGCTGTAAAGCATACTTAAATGCGTTGTTTGCAGTTTCTGAATAGTCCGTAGGGAATAGTATCTTTTTCATAATGGAGTGCTTTCATCTAGCATACAAGGTACTAAAAAAAATGATGGAAATATATTTTTATGTCAATAGAATTTAAATCACACTAATCTTACCTAAGTATGATAAACAAAGGCATAAACTTATATTATTGTCATTTTTTTATCTAAAATAGATATGATAAATTAGTGGTAGTTGCTATCTTATTTCCACTGATTTTTTTATAAAAATCAATATTATTCTCTCCTAGTGGAGGTAAAGTAAGTTTGTGCTTTTTTGCTTCTTGGTTGTAATAATCTAGTCTATTCTCATATTTAGGAGAGACAATATTATAAATAGAATTCCCTATAAATCCCTTTTCAATTATTGCGCTAGACATGGCGATAATATCATCTAGATGGATCATATTAATAGGAAGTTCAGGATTGTCTAATACTTCCTTACGCACAATATAATCAACAGGTTTTCTATCTTCACTGAATAGACCACCTAGACGTAAAATACAAGTATTAATCCCCTCTTCATTTAGCAACACATCCTCTGCATCTCTAATCTGCACAGCAGTTGGCTCGTCTGAGAACAATTGATTATCTTCTGTAATGACACCTGTCTGAGGGGCATATACTGAGACAGAGCTCATCATAATTACATTTTTAATATTATATTTATGAATATATGGAATAAGTTTCTTAAAGTTATTCGCATACGTAGGAGTAGCTTCTCCACGTATAGGGGGAATAGTGATAATCAGCAGCTCTGCATTGCCAACAAAAGAATCTAAAAACTGAATATTATCTTCATATAGATTAATGTGATAAGGCTTGATATTGTGTTCTTCTAAAATATTCATCTTAGCAAGAGTAGTTGTTGATCCCTTTACCTGATGGCCTTTATTGATTAAATTTTCGGCTAATGGCGTACCTAACCATCCACTGCCGAGTATACTTATATGTTTCATAGTTTAGTGGTGTATTTTCACCTAGCGTTACTATAGCTTCTTACCTAATGTTTAACAGTCTATTAGACAGAAAACCCAATCACCTAACATAACTTACTTATAACTAAATGACTAGAGTTAACACTGAGTTTAAATTATTTATAAAAATAAGCATTTACTTTGTAAGGATAAATATATCTACGGATATTTGGTCTAGAAAAACAAAACAACATGAAGAAATTACTATTTCCCCTATTAACTTTTGGAATGTGTTTGACAATGTCAAATACTGCTTCTGCCCAAGAAGTACAAAAGCAATTCGTTATTGAAAATCGAGTAAATGACAGCAAACAAGTAGACAAGCCTTACGTTATCTTGATTTCTATTGATGGTTTTAGATACGATTACATTGAGAAATACAATGCTAAATTCTTAGATAAATTAGGAAAAGAAGGAGTAAGAGCAGAGTCTATGCAACCTTCTTACCCATCTGTAACTTTCCCTAATCACTATACAATAGCGACTGGATTATATCCTGCACACCACGGGCTAGTAGGTAATAATATATATGACCCGAAGATAGAAGAACGTTATTCACTTCGCAATGCTAAGGCAGTACACGATCCTGCTTGGTATGGAGGTACTCCTCTATGGGTATTAGCAGAACAACAAGGGATGCTAAGTGCATGCTACTATTGGCCAGGTTCTGAAGCGCCTATTAAAGGAACGTTACCATCATATTATTATGCGTATTCAGAGAAGTTTGATATGGATGGACGTATTAATGAAGTAGTTGATTGGTTATCACTTCCAGAGGCTAAAAGACCTCACTTTATCACGTTCTATTTACCAGAAGTAGATCACGCTGGTCATAGTTTTGGTCCTGATGCAAAAGAAACGGAAGAAGCAGTTCACTACGCTGACCAATCTATCGAGAAACTAGTAGCAGCAGTAGACAAACTAAACTTGCCTGTTAACTATGTAGTCGTATCTGACCACGGTATGCTAACATTAGATCAAGATACATTACTAAGCTTTCCTTTAAAACTAAAAGGAGATGAAATGAAGCTAGTAAGTAATGGAACTTACATGAGTGCGTTTATCAATGACAAAAAAGAAATAGACACTTACTATAAAAAGATTAAAAAAGCGATTAACCCTAAACACATGAAAGTGTATAAGAGCGCTGACTTACCTAAAGAGTTTAACTTCGGAGGTGAGAATGACCGTTTTGGTAGAGTTGGAGATATCGTTATCACAGCTGAAGCACCATATTACTTCACGAATAGAAAGTTAGCAGGTAGTCATGGTTTTGACCCTAATACAGTAAAAGAGATGCATGCTATCTTCTTAGCAAAAGGTCCTCAATTCCAATCAGGAAAAACAATAGAGACTTTTGAGAATGTAGATGTATATCCTGTTATCGCTAAAATACTAGGTCTAGAAGTAACAGAGGAAATAGATGGTACAGATAAAGTAGCAAAACAAGTATTAGTAAAATAACTCTACAACATAATGTCTATAAATTCAAAAAGGCTTGCAGAATACTGCAAGCCTTTTTTATATGCGTTTAACTCAGATTAAGTCACCTTATACTAGAATTGGTACCCAAACCCTAAGTTTAAGTATATATTGTGCATAGAGAACGAAATAGCATCAAAATCACTATTTAATACTCCATTAAATCCGTAAGTAACATCACCAAATAGTTTAAAGTGTTTGTTCATTTTCCATTCAGCGCCTACTTGAGTACCCCATTGGAATTTGCGTACTTCATCAGAATAATCATAATCTGCTTCTGCACCATCGTTAAATTCAACTTTTAAACCAGTAGGGTCTTTTTCTCTTAAATAACCATTTGATACATTACCAGTAAAATTTTTATCGATTAAAGCAGAGAAATAAAGTCCACCATAAACATTCCAATTTTGATTTATACTATAAACAGCAGAAATAGGAATGGTTAAATAAGTATTTTTAACGTTAGTATATACATCACCAGTAAAATAACCTCTACTAGGGCCTGTATTAGATTTAACTTCTATTAAGTAATTTTTTACTCTAGCATCTGTTTTCATTCCTTTTTCTTCAAAGCGCAATCCCATACGTACTCCCCATTTATGGTCATCAGTTAACCATTTAGTTGCATTTGCCTCAAGACCAAGTAATAATGTAGGATTATAACTATCAATACTTCTAATCTCTTCAGGTAACCCTAAAGGAGAAGCTCCCCCAATACTAAAATTTGCATTGATTTGATAGCTCATATTTTTTGTAAAAAACGTTTCAAACCTCTTAGTACTTTGTACTTCTTGCGCAGAAATAATTTGAACACTAAATAATGCAGTTAGTGATATTAATATATTTTTAATTTTCATATTTTTCGGTGAATTATTTTGTATTAGTATTAACAGGTTTATCAGTTAGAACTTCAAATTCATCTATTGATAGAGTACTTCCGATAGCCCCATTATAAATATCTCCCTCTAAACTTGATGTACATACAATAGCAAGCATATATTTTTTGGAAGGATCAACTTTTCTACCTGGTAATGTATTAAATGGTAGTTCAAAGTATGTCCATTCATTTGTTTCCTTTCTATCTTTAGGAGCTATTCTTGCGTAAGAAATAATTCTTAAATCATCAGTTGGGTCATCAATAAATCTAAAGCCATGAGTTGCTTTTAAATAATCATCGTCCTTGTCTTTGCTAAAGAAAATTGCATAGATATCAAAGGTATCTTTGGTTAGATTACTAGGCTTATCTTTACTATTTACAATAAAGTTTTCACCAGCTTTGTATTTATAGTAACCAACCAATTTACTAGGAATTTCCTTCCAATCTGTTCCAAATCTTGGAGACTCAGCAGGAGAAGATATATTGGTTACAAATAATCCAGTAAAGATATTTCCAGCAGCAATAGGAGCAAATGATTGTCCCATTTTTCCAGTTTTTTGAGTTTGTAATCTTACCCCTTTACCTATTTTACCTTCTGGTTCTATAGTTGTTATGATATTATCTTTATCAGGTCTATTTTTAGGATCTAATAAGAAACTTAAATAATATCCTGAGTTACCACTATCCCATATTTTAGCTTCTTTTTCACCATCCGCTTGAACCCATTCATAGTACCCTCCATTACTAAATACTCTTGTGTCTTCAAATGAGAACTTTGTTGATATTTCAGCTGTAAAAGCACTTATTTTATAAGTCTTCTTGTAAACCCCATTCTGAGAAGTTACAGTATAAAATTGTGGTTTTGTAAAGTCTCTTGTTGTACCACTTGCAGGTTCAATGGTAGCACCTTCAGTTAATGTGAATTCTGGAGCAAGTTGAGTAATATTAGCAGAACTATTAACATAGAATGTAATAAAATCAGTTTCTATACTTGTAGGTAGTTTGATAAAGCTTTTATCAATAGTAGCGCTCAGAATATCTGCCTCTGCGTTTAACGCCTCATCTTTTATACAAGACGAGAATGTAATCCCTATAATGGTTATAAGGGTGAATAATAAGTATTTTATTCTCATAGGTTATGGTATTATGTTTTAATGTTTTGTTTGAGTCATTTAACTGTAATTTAATATTGCCTTAATGACTAAGAAATATTCGTAATCTACAAAGGTACGACTTCTACTTTAGAAAGAAGTTTCCTCACTGAAGCGTTAAGATTATAACGGTAAGGCAAATTGACACAAACTTATCTACTATTTCTGTTTTTATAAGTTAGTTCTTTTACTGTTTTGTATTAAAATTTGTGTACACTTTACGCATTTGTCAAATAGTGTTCAAATAAAAAAGGCCAATCTATACGATTGACCTTTAGAGTTTAGTATTATTTTAACTTTGTAATCTAGTTTTAACACAACTAAAACAGAGCTTTTACTATTGCCCTTTTTAGTTAAAACGTATATCCAAAACCGATATTAGCATAAATATTGTACATCTTAAACGAGATAGCATCGAAGTCATTTCTAAACACGCCATTTAATCCCCAATTCAAATCTGCGAATAAGCGAAAGTGTGTGTTTAACTTATACTCCCCTCCTACTTGTATTCCATATTGAAAACGATTTAACTCTTCAGAGAAATCATAATCTCCACGAGCATCTCCTTCAAACTCAACAGGTGTACCGATAGGATTACCTTCCCTCAGAACACCATTATATACATATCCTGTAAAATCCTTATCTATCAATCCTGAGAAATACATCCCTGCATAAGCATTCCAATTCTCAGTTGCGTTAAATGTCACTAAAATAGGAAAGGTGATATACGAATTCTTCATTGTAGTTTTTACATTACCAGTGAAGTACCCTTTTGTCTGCTTACCTTCTCCTCCGTCTATTTGAGTGTAGTAATTCTTTACCCTAGCATCTGTTTTCATTCCTCTGCCTTCCATGCGAAGACCTGTTCGTATCCCCCATTTATGCTCATCTGTTAACCACTTCGTCACATTTAATTCCAATCCTAACTGAAGTGTAGGATTATAACTATTAATCTCACGTATCTGTGCTGGCATTCCCAATGGAGTAGCTCCTCCAATGCTAAACTGACCTCTTAACTGATATTCTACATTCTCTTTAAAAAATGCTTTAAATCCTGTAGAATCTCTCTCTTGACCAACTACACTTACGCCTATCAGTATAACGAAACAAGTGATATATTTATGTAACTTACTCATCTTAGTTCTTATTTTCTTGTTCATATACTAACTCTATTTCATCCACAATAAGTGTACTTCCAATTGCCCCTTTAAATTCAGCGCCATCTACACTAGAGGTCATCACGATAGCGAGTACATAATCCTTTGTTTTATCATACGTTTTACCAGGTAGAAGATTAAATGGCACGTTAAACTCTGTCCACAATTTAGTCTCCTTTCTATCTTTTTCTTCTATTCTAGCAATAGCTACATTACGAGGATCTTTAAATGCGTGGTCACCATACTGGAAATTATCCTTCTTCTGAGATTCAAATAAGATTGCATAGATATCAAAACTATCTTTAGCACCAGGTACTTCATTAAAATCGCTATCCGTTACTACTTTTCCTGCTTCATATTTATACATTCCCCTTAAGCTACTAGGCAAATCACCATTATAAGGCAATCCAAACTTAGTAGATTTTAAGGTATTAAATACATTAAGTTTAAAGACACCTAAAAACATATTACCTGCTGCTATAGGATTACCAGTGTTTGCGCCAAGATTAGAAGTGTAAACAGTCTGCATCTTCACTGCTAATCCTCCTCTGCGTCCAGGAGATATAGAAGTAGGGTATCCTTCAGGAGGTGTGCTACCCGCTACTGTTGCATAACCTTGATTACCACTATCCCAATCATATATCTTATCTCCATTAGAACCTACCTCATAAAACTTATAGTATCTATTGCGATCTACTAACTCTGCATTATTAAAGGTATATAATGTACTTAACTCATCACTGGTAAAACTAACTGTATATATCTTCTTCCATCTCTTATCTTGCGAAATAACAGCAACTTGTTGGCTAGTCGTAAAGTCACGAGTAGTTCCATTAGGTGGATCCATAGTCGCATTAGGAGATATAATAAAGAAAGGTGTTTGCTTTTCTAAATCTGTATTGGCTTTAACCCTAAACTCAACAGAAGTATTCGTCACTATAGGATCTGTCTTAAGGTATTCACTAGGTATATAAGCTTCAAGTATATCAGCATTAGTATCTAACTCCTCATCTTTAATGCATGAGATCATTAATACTGATGTTACTAATAATAAGGCTTTAATGTATTGTTTCATATAAGTCTTTTAAATTGTCATTACAATATTCTTGCCATATTACACTTCTATATATCATATTGTTATTTAATCACCTAGTTCTTTTAACCCCAAATCAGCATTAGCCAAATACTACAACGCAATTCTACTTTATAGTTCTTTCATTAGCTCTATAACTATACTATAGTATGCTGAAATCTAATTCAAACCTATCTTGTATAATTATTTTTCGTTTATCTGTCTATCGCTAATTATGGGTTAAACCCAGAATCAACATTAGCCAAATACTACAAAGTAATTCTACTTTATAGTTCTTTCATTAGCTCTATAACCATACTATAGTATGCTGAAATCGCTAATTCAGATCTATTTTGTATAATTGCTTTTCGTTTATCTGTCTATCGCTAATTATGGGTTTAAACGATATGAGTTACCAACATTAGAATGCGTCATTATTAGCAATCAGTAATAATTTGTTAAAAGTAAATATATTGTTTCAATATTTTTACCTACTTAGTAGTTTAATCTGGGTTTAATAAAAAAGAGCACCCCCTTATTAATAGGAGTGCTCTCTTCAGTTATAATTGGATTGAACTATTAAACTCTTGTTTCCAAGCAATTTCAACTAATAATAAACTTTGATACTTTACATTATTGATTTAAAGCTCTAGTTTGATATAAGTCAGTACGTCTATCTT
>JBOFGJ010000759.1:0-6329 GCA_051649065.1 Flavobacterium sp.
ATCATCAGACTGTAAGTTGTTTAACATCTCTAATAAGAATCTAGAGTTAAAACCAATTTGCATATCATCACCTTGGTAATCACACGTTAGACGCTCATCTGCCTTGTTAGAATAATCAATATCCTCAGCAGAGATATTAAGCTCAGTACCTGCCACTTTTAATCTGATTTGGTGAGTCGTTTTATTTGCATAAATAGACACACGTCTAACAGAACTTAAGAATTGTGTTCTATTGATTAAAAGCTTATTAGGATTTTCTTTAGGAATAACAGCCTCGTAATTAGGATATTTACCATCGATCAAACGACAAGTCAATGTATAATTCTCAAAAGAGAACTGCGCATTAGATTCGTTAAACTCGATACTAACATCTGCTCCTAAAGCCATTAAGATACCTTTAAGGATATTAAGTGGCTTCTTAGGCATAATAAAGCTTGCTTCGTTAGAAGAAACGATATCTGTACGAGAATACTTTACTAACTTATGTGCATCAGTAGCAACGAAGATTAATCCTGATGGAGAGAACTGGAAGAATACCCCAGACATAACTGGGCGTAAATCATCATTTCCAGCAGCAAAGATTGTTTTGCTGATAGCAGTTGCTAATACTCCTGCAGGAACTTCCGTTTTAGATGGGTCTTCTAATGACTCAGCTTTAGGAAACTCATCTCCTTGTGCATATGCTAAGACGTATTTACCTACGTCTGAACTAATTTCAATCGTATTGTTTTCCTTAACTGAAAAAGTCAATGGCTGCTCAGGGAATGTCTTTAATGTTTCCAACAATAACTTTGCAGGAACAGCTATACTTCCTTGACTTGTAGATTCAATTTCTAAAGTAGCAGACATTGTGGTTTCTAAATCAGATGCAGATACCTTTAATACATTATTATCTAACTCAAATAAGAAGTTATCTAAGATATGTAGGGTATTACTACTGTTTATTACACTACCTAGAACTTGTAATTGCTTTAACAAGTAAGAACTCGATACTATAAACTTCATACTATAATTGTTTTATATGTAAAAATACTTTTACAGTTACAAATATATCCGATTATTACCAATAATAAAAGAAATATCACTTTACTTTTTAATGAATTTTCGTTTTCTGATAAGAATAAATACACATCCGAAAATTACAACTAGCACTATTGGAATAACCAATACTTTCATTTGGATAGATGTATACTGCTGCTCTACTCTTAATTTGTCTAGCATTGGGATCTTAACCTCTTTGGTTCTCAAATTAATAAGCCCTGTATCATCTAGTAGATAATTGACTGAATTTAGCACCAGTTCCTTATTTCCATAAAGCATATTAGTCCATTTATCATATCCTAGCTCTAAAGGCATCCCCTTTTCATCTACCTGGTTTCTGATAATATCTCCATCTGATATCACGATCATCTGAGTACTTTTACTCTCTGAAAGTGGCTTATCTACTGAGAATGGCATCACTCGGTTCTTAAATACAGAAGAAAAATTACCTTCTAATAACACTCCTAAGATATAACTTCCCTTGCCCTCATAGAACTCTGGTGTAACTTGTTCGTTGATTACTTCAAAGCTAATTTCATTTGGCACACCTACTAAGCTCGAGTATTTAGATGACTTCGCTAAGATTGTTTTTTTAATACCATTCTTTAAAGTATCTATCGGAGAGGCAAAGTCATACTTCACTCCTTCTATATTTTTAACGATAGGATGATCTGAATCTGGATATACAAAAGGGGCAAACTTCCATAAGAAATCAGTATACACTGTCTCACTCCCCTGTCTTCCTGACGCTAGCTTTATCTTAGTACTTATCTCATCTTTAACCAACACTGGATTAATACGCACTCCATACTTAAATAATAATTCTCCTAAGCTCTGATCTTTTGGATATGCTAGCATTCTTCCATCTTGTCTAAGGCTGTCAAAATCTGCCTGCACCTGATCGATTAACCATATTGCCTTCCCACCATTCATTATATACTGATCTAGCACTCCTATTTGCTCTTCAGAGAAAGGTTTAGTTGGCTTAGCTATAATCGCTAAGTCATACTCTTTTAGTTGCTCTAAAGTCTTCTGTGGAGTCTTCGCTACAGAATCAAGTGTAAAAGGCGCGATATGATACGACTCTCTCACTGTCATTAAGAAGTCAGCAATATTGCCATCTTCTAACTCCCCATTCCCTTTAAGGATAGCGATCTTCTTATATTTCTCTTGCGTTACTTTATTAATTGCCTCTGCAAATGCATATTCTAAGTGCTGTACAGACGAGACCACTTTCTCTTCTGTATTTGCCCCCATCATATTCTTTAGAAGTTGCACTCTTGCTACTTTCTCCCCTTGCGTCACTAATGCCCAAGGAAATACTAATTGTTGGCTCTGAGCGCCCTTATCACTTAATGTAATCGTAACAGGCTTAAGATCAAAATTATATAACTTCTCTACTACCTCTTTCTTATTAGGTCCTTCTTCATTAGGATCAACAAATCTGAACTTTATATTTGAATTTCTAGATTGTATCTCCTCTAAGAGCTGTTTAGTCTCATTTTGAAGTCGTCTAAATTCTAATGGGAAATTACCTTTTAAATATACATCTATCACCACTGGCTCCAGCACCTGATCTACTATTCCCACTGTACTAGCAGAAAGAGTGTATCTGTGATCTTGTGTAAAGTCAAATCGTTTATATACAAAAGTACCTATAACGTTAAGCACTACTAATGCTACAAGTAAACGTATCAGTAACTTAATATCGTTTTTTTGAAACTTCTTCATTATTTGCGCAGTGTTTTAATTTTGAATACTGTAAGCCCTAAACACAAGATAGTCATTGAAGCAAAATAAATCAAATCTCTCGTATCGATAACTCCTTTAGAGATACTTCTGAAGTGATATAGAATACCGATCTTCTCAAACCACTCACCGAATAGTCCTGCTAATGCATCTATTCCTAAAGAAAAGAATAGACACAGCGCCACTCCAGTGATAAAAGCTACAATCTGATTTTCTGTCAATGAAGAAGAGAATATCCCCATAGATACGTAACATGCCACTAGAAACAGCAACCCAATAAACGAACCGATGATACTACTGTAATCTATATGCTGCCCCTCTAAGACTAAATCTTTAAGGATAAACACATATACTATAGTAGGGATAATAGCCATAAAGATTAAGGCAAATACACCGATGAATTTCCCTAATACAATCTGCCATACAGATAGCGGCTTAGTTAGTAATAGTTCTATCGTGCCATTCTTAATCTCCTCAGAGAAGCTCTTCATACTTACTGCTGGAATAAGGAATATCAACACCCACGGTGCCAAATAGAAAAAAGGAGACAAGTCTGCGAAGCCACTTTGCAACACATTATACTCTCCGTCTAAAAACCACAACAAAATGCCATTTATCACTAAGAACAAGACTATAACTAGATAACCTGTTAATGAACTAAAAAAAGCTTTAATTTCTCTAAGACTGATTGCCTTCATAAACTATTTACTATTTAAGTGTCACCACTTTATCCACACTCCAAGCTTCTGCTTTCTCTTTGAACAAAGTTTTGGTATAAGGCCATAACTCTCCGAAAAGTTCAGATTTCTTATAATCCTCCAGATTGCTCTCATCTTCCCAGTAACTATACGTGAAAAACACATTAGTATGCTGTTTATCACGATAGACTTCTAAGAATTGACATCCAGGATAATGACGTACTTTATCTTTGATGGTATCAAAGTGTGATAAAAAATCATCTACCTTATCTTCAAGCAAGGTTAGCTTTACAATTCTTATAAACATAGTTTTCGCTTTAATATTGTGCTTCAGGATCAAATTCGACCACGATTGTATCATTTAAATTCAGATTCATCAACTGACGAGGCGTGCCTCCTGGAGAATCTGGTCTAGAGTAAAACAAGCCAATCGTCAACAAATCAACATCATTAAAGACAGCCACTAGTTCCCCAGCGCGTTCCTTTAAGGTAGCAATATCGTTGGTTTTAAAATCGGCGAAATGATTACTGATACGAGAGATGCGGTAATCCTTAAATCGAATAGCGTATTTAGTGTTTCCATTAGAGACTACGTCATAGTCACTTCTGTGTATATTAGTCACTAGATTCCCATAAGAATCTTCGTATATAACTTTTCCTGTAATTTTATTTGGCAATAGAGAAACGCTCATTGCTAAGCGACTTGGATTATAGATAGACTCTAGTGAATCCCCTATCTCTTCTAATCTGCGACCTTCTAATAATTGATATGCACAATACACGAATATGTCATTTGACTTCATCATTCCATCGTGCTTGATGTGAACTGCCTTATCGAAACTTTCTTCTCCTAAGATGATGCTTACTATCCCGTTATCTGCGGTGATAAAATAATGACCATCATATTCTACGCAGATTGCTTTTGTATAATCCGTTACAGAAGCATCAACTGCTATGATATGTATTGTACCTTGAGGAAATTGGTTATAAGCTGCCCCGATAACGAATCCAGCATCCTCAGTGTTATATTTACTTATGTCGTGTGAGATATCAACTATATTACAGCCACTGATATTGGAATATATCTTTCCCTTTAAAGCCCCTACATAATGGTCTCTATATCCAAAATCTGTTGTTAGTGTAATTATTCTTTGCATTATTATTTTTCAATATATTTTAAGAAAAATGATTTTTTTATAGTAGATTTGAATATACAAAATTAGATTATTTTTTTTAATTAACTCTATTGGTATTGAACGAAAGGATAATAGAATTAACAGATTTTAGCCCTAAAGATTTTTGGGGGCCACAAGATACTCATTTAGATATACTTAAGAAGTTATATCCGAAGATTAAAATTGTGGCGAGGGGAACTTTACTTAAAATTTATGGTGATCCAGAGATTTTAGACGAGTTTGAGAAAAGCTTTGACCGCCTTCTCAAGTACTTTATTAGATATAATCGCATCGACGAGAATATCATTGAGAGACTAGTCTTAGATAGCGCACCTGCCTCACTTCCTACAGATGATATCCTAGTACATGGTGTATCGGGTAAAATGATCAAAGCAATCACACCGAATCAACAGAAACTCGTAAAGTATGTAGAGAAGAATGATATGGTCTTTGCCATAGGACCTGCAGGTACAGGAAAGACTTACACTGGAGTAGCATTAGCTGTTCGAGCACTTAAAAACAAAGAGGTAAAGAAGATCATCTTAACTAGACCTGCTGTAGAAGCTGGAGAAAATCTAGGTTTTTTACCAGGTGATATGAAAGATAAATTAGACCCTTATATGCAACCACTTTATGATGCATTAAGAGATATGCTGCCTCCGCAGACACTAGATGATTATATTCTCAAAGGGACCATACAGATAGCTCCTCTTGCTTTTATGCGTGGGCGTACACTAGATAACGCATTCGTTATCCTAGATGAAGCACAGAACACAACACACTCACAAATGAAGATGTTCTTAACCCGTATGGGTAAAAACGCTAAATTTATCATCACAGGAGATCCTGGGCAGATAGACTTACCACGTAAGGTATCTTCTGGATTAAAAGAGGCACTTTATATCTTAAAGGATGTAGAAGGTATCGGGATGATATACTTAGATGATAAGGATATCGTAAGACACAGATTAGTCAAAAAGATTGTCGAAGCTTATAAAATCAGCGAAGAACGACCTGATAAAATGTCAATAGAAGAACTAAAAAAAATGGAAGGTTAATATACCTTCCATTTTTTTTATATAGTAATAGTAATATGTTACATATTATAAGTATCTCTTAAGAACATTAGCTTTTGCTTTCCATTCTCGTATAGATATAAATAGTCATCTCTTAATTCAAAACGATCACAACCGTCTAACACTGATAATAACTCTTTTTCTTTTTGATACATATCAGTTACATACTCAGGTGATAATACTACTTTAAAGAAGATACTATCCCCTTCACATCTAACATCACCATAGATCATATGATTACCTCCACTACCAGAGAAACTTCTTGTATTAATATCAATACAAATCATAGGGATCTGATTAATACCTAACTCCTCTACTCTCTTATCTTCATAAGACTGAAAGATCCAGTTACCTGATAGTTTATCTGTGTATAAATAATGACCAAAACAAGCAAAATCAATTACGTCTTCTACTTCACTATCTTGATTGCGTATTAATCTTACTGCTACTGAATGATCAAATCTTCCATCAGCAAAGTCTTTTGCTGTTTCATCTTCATAAATCACGACTTCTATTTCTTCATGTTTAGTACGAGATTTATAAATTCTACACTCACCATCTACTAATGGCTCTACAAAAGGAAAGATAAT
>JBOFGJ010000760.1:0-1153 GCA_051649065.1 Flavobacterium sp.
CTCTGGTAAGTCATAACTATGAGCAATCCAAGAATACCCTTTTAACTGCCATTCATACAGTGTTGTTAGTTCTGCTTTTTCGAAGCTTTCTAAGTCCCAAGATGTTTTGGTGTCTTTAATACGTAGTTGTAAGTTATCGGGTGTGCCTTGAATGAAATCATTATTAAGATGTTCGTCATTCTTTCGATAAAAGTAGTTATCGCGTTGTGAAACTATATCTAGGGCATCTTCTTCACAAATGGTTCCTTTACTTAAGTATTTGTTTTCAAGGAAACGTTTTCTTTTCCAGAATTCAGAGCGAAAAACTTCTTCTAAATAAGTTTGTGCACCTGTAGGAAGTTCATCGCCTTTGTTTTGTTTTTCTAATAATAAAGCAAGTCTATTGTCTTTATTCTCTGTCCATTTGACTTTATTACCATTTTCGTTTATTCCATAATCTCGCTCATTCGTGAGTTCTTTTATCTCTTTTGCGATTTTGAGTGTATCTTCTTCACTAGGTAAGTTGGTCATTAGTTTTCCAAGTGACGAGCATCTAGCAAGCCAATTGGTGAATATTAGGTTTTCTGTTTGCATGGTTATAATTCTGTGGCTTTTTTTATTAAATTATCTAATTCTACAGCATCTACTAGATCGAAAACATAGTTAGAGTCATCATTATTCCATATCTCCTCCAATGCAATTGATATTTTTTGCAACATCTCAAGCATTTCTGGCGATTTTGACATTAATAAAGCATTATATCTTGTCTCTTTTGATGATGATTGCAATGTAGATGCGATATAGATTGTAGAATGCTCTCCATTATCACATCTAATTATATTTGTATATACATCTGTAAACTCTTGTAAATACCACCTTCCTTTTGTTCCTTTAAATTCCATTTAGTTCAATCTATTAAGTGAATAACCTTTTTCTTTTGCCCATTCGGGGTTTTCTTCAATCATACGATGCCCTTCACGAGATACTGCTAGCCAATATCTCGTGTCAAGAAATAAACTACCTATCCGACCTTTTATGTGATGAATGTCAGTGGTAGGTTGTTTCGTTATAGGGCAAGTTTGATTTTTAGGATCAGACAGAAATTCTTTACGGAGTATAGTGTATTGTTGAATTTCTGTTTTACGCTTTTCGGATATTGGATTTATCCGCTTAG
>JBOFGJ010000761.1:0-1179 GCA_051649065.1 Flavobacterium sp.
TATCTTCAGGTTCAAAATAACTGATCAAATCTGTTGATTGAGTCGCTAAGATAACTTTCGTCTCCTTCTTAGACACCGACTTAATCATACCACTTAGTTTACTAATTGCAAAAGGGTGCAATCCTAACTCTGGCTCATCAATGATAATCGTACTTGGCAAATTTGGTTGCATAAACAACACAGTCAAAGCGATAAAGCGAAGTGTCCCATCAGACAGATCTCTTGAGCTATACGTGGTACTGCTATACTTCGAAGTCCATAATAATCGAACATTCCCATTCTCATCTGGTTGTAAATAAAAATCAGAGAAATAAGGTGCTACAGATTGTATCGTACGAATGATTAGATTATACTGTTTAGGGTATTCCTCTCTGATATTATAAATAAATGATGCTATATTTCGCCCATCTTCATATAGAAGAAATTTATCAGAATCTATATTTGAATATTTATGAAAAGGAGATTGCTCACCTGTATCATGAAAGTGATACTTTATAATTGAATCTAAATAATCTCTGATATATTGAGCTCTTGGTTTAGTATTAAACTTCAGATTAGACTCAGAACCAAAAGTATTGATATTTAAATCTCCATCAAATGGAGAGTTTGGATTATAATAAGACAAAGTCTCTTTGGTAAATACAAAACCATTTTCACCTTCAACTAATACAAAAGAATAATCATTGGCTCTTAACTGAACATTAGCCACTATCTCAGTAGTAACTTTATTCCCCTTATGCAAGAATCTATCTGTACCTCCCTTTAAGGCAACATACTGCTGTAAGTTTTGTTTATAAATCTCCTTCAAGAAATTAAAGAAAGACAAGAAATTACTCTTTCCACTTCCATTGGCTCCTATCAATATATTAATCGGAGCAATGTCCATAGACAGCTCTTTAATTGACTTGTACCCCTTGATCTCTACCTTATCTAACATCTTCTTTACTTATAACGATATGTAAATATACTACCTTGTTTATGAAATTCACTACTTTGTATAAAGTAAACTTGTTGTATATATAGAAACGCTCTATTCCTTTACAGAACAAAGCGTTTCTAATAATCTATTTACGATCTTCTTGATACTGCGTCAAAAAAGCATCACACTCTTTATAGAACTTTTTGATCAAGTCTTTTACATTTTCAACAGTTACCACTCCACCTACCACATTACTCTTA
>JBOFGJ010000762.1:0-2395 GCA_051649065.1 Flavobacterium sp.
AGTAGTAGGACGCCAAGTAGGTGTAGCTCCAAAGAAAACTTATGCTGAGGCAATAGACGCTCTATTGTAATCAAAAGAATGAATATATGTATATGAAGGCTCTCAGTAATGGGAGCCTTTTTTTAATCCAGCACATTGCCAATTCTACGGTATAGTTCTTTCATTAGCTCTATAACCATACTATAGTATGCTGAAATCACTAATTCAGAGCTATTTTGTATAATTGCTTTTCGTTTATCTGTCTATCTCTTAGTCTGGGTTTAAATTCGTAATTATTTAGTCTCCACCACAGCCACCACAGCCTCCGCCACCACATGAGCTACCACAAGAACTGCTGTTAGAGCTTCCACAGCTACTACTATTACTACTACAGCTATTGCTGCTGTTGTTTAGATTATATGATGTGTGTGAGGTTGGAGTATTAGCTAATATCACCATCGTAGTGAGTGATGCTCCTAAAGCAGTATTACCTGTAAGAAAGTAAGACCACTGCCAGTTGTCTTCTTTCAGTTTAGAGTATTTAACTCGCTGTGTGTAATATTTGGTTATGGACTTATTGATACTCTCTGACGCTTGTCTCTGTAGGAAAAATAGTGAGCTAATGACGATGACTATGGTTAATATAGTGATGAATAAGATAGGCTTATGACGTGTAATTCCTATGATTATACGCATAAGAGCAAAGAATACTATGCTTAATAGGATGGCGTAGTTCGTTATAAAGAGCTTATTAAACTTAGCAGATCTGTTGATGTATTTATTTATACCTTGGATAGTAGTTACTTGGTTAGTAAAGAGTGGTCTATTTATAAGTTTTGGTATTAACTCTGTGAATTTTCTTGTTTTGAATTGTTTTAACTTGCGTAAGATATAAGCTTGTTCTCGGTTTTTTATATAGGTATCCTGGATTAATTCTAGTGTATAGTCAGGACCTGTTTTGATATTATGTTGTTCGATAAGTTCATTAAAAGTACCGATGATACCATCTTTTACATTTTTGTTTTTTAAGTACATCATCTCATAAGGATGAAGGTTGCGGATAAAGCTGTTTTCACTACTGTTTTTGATTATGTCATGTAGTACACCTTTATTGTATTCATTTAGGAATGCAATAGTGCCGATAAATATGACTGTTAGTCCGAACAGAAATGCAGTACTGCTAATATGACTATAAATAAGAGTTAGGGGATAATGGAGCAAGGGAATGGCAGCTAGACATACAAAAATTCCTATAAGTAGTTTAGTACTCATCTTATATTTGGTTTTAGGCAAGTGTAAACTGTCATACATAGATCGGTACTCCCATATTTCTCTAGGTTGTTCACCGAAGACTTGATTGTATATTAGTGTAGTATGTTCTTTGGCTTGCTTGAACATATCATATTCTTCACGATTATGTGTAGAAGGGATATGCTCTATGGTTTTGCCAAGTATAAGGCAGAAGTTTTTATATGACTTAGTAAAGACTAAATGTTCATGCCAAACGATATCAACGATATCAGAAGGGGATACCATCTTATCAGAGGTTGCAGCGAGGTACATAAACTTCTTATATTCTAATATAGCTTGCGTGGTGAAGTTTTTTGTCCACTTATTTTCTTTTGCTATTCGGAGTGTAAAACCATATTCGTCAGTCCATTTATCTAATTGGTACTCCTCTACTTTTTTCCAAAGTCCTTTATTCATTGTTTGCAATATTTAGTTAAATATCTAATTAATAGAAGAGATATACAATAAAAAAGTTGAGGTAACATGTAGAAGTGGGCGGTAGGGATAGAATTCGAAGGGAGTTATAGCTTATTTACGACATTTGAAGATGTGTCTTTAGTTATAGAAGGTACGTGTAAGTGCCGATTTTGCTAATGAAATGGCTTTTTGAGAGAGTTGGTTTTGGGGGAATCAAGGAGTTTTTTGAGTAAAAAGTGTACTTGTGTGATTAGGGTGAAAAAATAATTGAAAATAAATCACTTTTTAGATGGTTGATTTTTAGTTTAGTAAATGAATTGGCTAGAAAAAGATTGTTTTTTTTATTGTGTGGATTTGGTACTGTAGAAAATGGTTGTATATTTGCATCGCATTAAAGCAGTAATGACGAAGGTTTGGTAGTTCAGTTGGTTAGAATACATGCCTGTCACGCATGGGGTCGCGGGTTCGAGTCCCGTCCAGACCGCAAAAGGAGAGAGTAGCGTCTCCGTTAAAAGAGACGCTTTTTTATCCACTCTTTAATAAAATAAAAAACTTTAATAAAAGTTTGGAAGTTTAGAAAAAAGAGTTACCTTTGTCGCCGTTAAAGAATTAATGCTTTAAGAATAAAATACTGGTTTGGTAGTTCAGTTGGTTAGAATACATGCCTGTCACGCATGGGGTCGCGGGTTCGAGTCCCGTCCAGACCGCC
>JBOFGJ010000763.1:0-1750 GCA_051649065.1 Flavobacterium sp.
GTGAGTAGATAAAAGCAGAAAAAGCATAAGCGCGAGCCATTATTCTGTCACGTGACATTTTTCCAGCATCCCTCGATCCCCTCCCCCCGAACTTGTGAATATACAGCATCAGCTACATTTAAAACGAAAGCTTGTGGAAAACTGTACAACGATATTCCGTATCAAATAAAATAAAGCACGTCTGTAAACTAAACGTAAAATTAGATAGCCTACATTTAAAACAACAGGACAGTTTGTAATATGAAACTCTAAAACCGATGAAAGAGAAAAAGGGACATATACCGCAGGTTCATCGCCTACGTTTTATTTCAGTGAACGGAGGAGGAGTAAACGATAAACACAAGAGAGCGCATCTACGTCAAGTAACCACATTTAATTTTTCCATCGCATCGTTTTCATTGGCATACGAAATTTGTACTTTTTCCTATTCGATATATTTTGTAGAAAAGATGAAGCAGGATTTTAAAAAACTGAGAGTATGATTAAAAAATGGAGAGTATGATTAAAACAAATGGGGAGTAGACTTTGTCTGACAGACTTTTAATGTCATTTATTTATTAAAGTCTCTTTT
Source organism: Flavobacterium sp. (assembly GCA_051649065.1). Lineage (GTDB taxonomy): Bacteria > Bacteroidota > Bacteroidia > Flavobacteriales > Flavobacteriaceae > Flavobacterium. The sequence goes on from JBOFGJ010000763.1 coordinate 572, forward strand.
TGCATTATGTGGAGTTATTTTCAGAGGACCATACAATGTTTTCTCTGCTTGTATTTACTCATGAATGGTATGTGATAATTTTTTTTTATAAATTATATAGATTTTATTTATCTTGTTTTGGTTATTAAAATCTAAACTATTTATTAATTAAACGTTTCATGCAATCAAGACTAGATAAGCTGTTCTGATATTGTTTTAGATGATCTTCAAACTCACTAATTTCCTGTTTGATCTGTAACAGGTTTTTATTTATTTAATATGTGTTTTATGTTTTCCAGGTAGGTGTGTGTATAGTGTTGATGAAGTAAAGTCAGTGTCAGTGATGGAGGGAGATTATGTTACTCTACACACTGATATTACTGAAATACAGACAGATGATCAGATACTGTGGATGTTTGGACCTAAAGAGACTCGTATAGCTGAAATATATAATTTAATTATCAAAATATTTAAAAGTAAAAGACTGATGCTGAACAATCAGACTGGATCTCTCACCATCACAAACATCACAATCACAAACTCTGGACTTTATAAACTACAAACCATCAGTAGCAGAGGAACTTCATACAAGACATTCGATATTACTGTCTATGGTGAGTAAAGGGAAGTTTTTTTTACAGTTTCTTCAGTTTGTTATCAGGTAATCATTTGCATGTGCTCAGTATACGGAACAAACCTAGATAAACAAAGAAGACATTGATAGTAATATGCCATATGGATAATTTGTAAATGAAGAAAATACCAATCACATTGTTATTGTTAATGTAACTGTAATGAGGATTCAATTAAAGTATGAGGAAATTTAAACACTCTTAATTATTTACAAGAGCTGCATATTAAGCCAATTTTGTTGGAATAGTATAAAATGAATTCCTGAAACATATTTTTATTTCCAGTTTCTTTACCTGTTCCTGTCATCACTCATATAAGTAATTCATCAAACTGTTCGTCATCATCAGAAAGATCTTCAAGCTCAAAATGTGTGTTATTGTGTTCAGTATTGAATATGAGAGATGTGAGTCTGTCCTGGTACAAAGGAAACAGTTTATTGTCCAGCATCAGTGTGTCTGATCTCAACATCATCAGCAGCATCTCTCTTCATCTGAAGTGTCTGAATAATTCTTACAGCTGTGTGGTGAACAATCCCATCAGTAATCAGACTCAACAACTCAATACTGA
>JBOFGJ010000764.1:0-8038 GCA_051649065.1 Flavobacterium sp.
CCCAGAATAAGTGATACACATATAAAATATAATATGGGTGCAAGTATCCTAATTTTTAGAATAATTGCGTCAAAAATAACTCCTACAATACCTCCTCAACATTTGCTCAACAATACCCTACTTTAAAGTCTCTTTTTTGAACAAAACCTAAAGTGATCTAGAGGTGGTGTTGAATAGCAATAACTCTTTATAAGATTAAAACAATCCAACCAACTAATATTCAATAAAGTTTTTAGACAAAAAAATACCCATAGCAGTATACTATGGGCATTTTTCTATATTACAATAACTTGCTATATAAAACAGCGATCTATCATTTACTTACTTTTACCTGCTACGATAACTACTATCTCTCCTTTCGGTGCCTTAGCTTCGAAATGTGCATGTACTTCTGTAACTGTTCCTCTTACTGTTTCTTCGTGTAGTTTAGACAATTCTCTTGAAACCGAAACCTGTCTATCTTCCCCAAAATATTCTTTAAACTCCACTAGAGTCTTCACTAACTTATGAGGAGATACATAAAGAATCATTGTTCTAGTTTCTTCTGCAAGTATTAAATATCTAGTCTGTTTTCCTTTTTTATCAGGTAAAAAACCCTCAAAAACGAACTTGTCATTAGGCAATCCACTATTCACTAATGCGGGTACAAAAGCCGTTGCCCCTGGTAGACATTCCACCTCTACTCCCTGCTCTACACATGCGCGAGTCAATAAGAATCCTGGATCAGAAATAGCAGGAGTACCAGCATCAGAGATAAGCGCAAAGGTCTCTCCTGCTTGCATTCTCTTTACTAACCCCTCTACTGTCTTATGCTCGTTATGCATATGATGACTAAACATCGGAGTCGTTATTTCGAAATGTTTTAATAATTTCCCACTATTACGTGTATCTTCTGCTAAGATATAATCCACTTCCTGCAATACTTTGATTGCACGATACGTCATATCCTCTAAATTTCCAATTGGTGTAGGTACCAAATAAAGTTTCCCCATAATTATATAAAGCGTTTTTCTACTAACGCCATAAAACGTTCTGCATATTCATCTTTACCTTCCCAGTTATTATATTCTGGTTTGATTAAATGTTCTATCAAGCTATTTGCTTCATCGAATGAACTGACTGTATTTAATTGAGATAATACTCTATTAAAATCTTCTGCACTTCCATTAAACAAATGTCTTTCAAAAGCAATACGATCATTCAGTCCAACTACAATCGTAGTATTGTAAATATCGTTTATTGATTTAGTTTTATTAATCTGTGGTTCACGCACAGGTGTACTCTCCACATTAAATAATGTATTCTGCGTTTCTTCTACCTTAGGTGTCGGAACATATTCTACCTGTGGTGTAGGTGCTACAGCAACAGGCTCTGTCTTAACCTCAGGCGTAGTAAATGTAGTTTCAAATTTGTCCACAACAGATAGATCTACATCCTCAACTCTAACAAACTCAACATCACTAAAGTCAAAACCAAAGAACGGATCATCAGAAGAAGTCTGATTACCATTTGCAGTAGTTCTTTCTTCTACTACTTTAGACACTTCCACTGGTGGAGTACTAAGCACAGGTTCATCGATTGTCGCTTTTGCAAATTGTTGATTTATATTTACTATTGTCTCTTCTATACTTTCTACTTTCTCTTCTTCTAACTTATGAACTACTGGAGCTGACCACACTTCTGTCTGTGTAGCTACTAATGGTTCATTTATAGACACAGGAGATGGTAGTTCTTCTTCTACCGCAATCACCATATGCTCTTCTACACCAGGAGTAACATCTACTAAAGGAGCCTCATAGTGTACTACTACTTCCTCTTTCTCTATTAATTCTTGTTCTTCACCATAGAATGTACTTACTTCAACATCATCCGTATCGTCTATTTGTTCTTCTTCTACAGGAGATACTACTTGAGATACTGAAGCTAAAGCCTCTTCATTCTGCTTTAACATCGCTTCGTGTTGATCTAAATACTGGTGTAACTGTGCATCATCTGCTTCATTATCACTCTCGTCAATATAAACATCTGTAATAAAAGGCTCATCATACATAACTTTATGTGCTACGACAGGAATTTCTTCTTTCATTTCAGGAGCAAGTTTAGTAACCTTCTCAGCTAATAAACTTTCGTCTATAGTACTAATAGCTTCTTTTTCACTATCAACAATTATAGGATAATCTTCTTCAATTAAATCAACAGGCATCTGATGACGAACATTCTCATCAACAGAAGAAGTATTCACATTATTAATTGTCAAAGCTTTCAGTGCATCATCTAATTTCTCAGGAGAGACATCTTTAATACGCCCTTCATCAAGGTGATCTTGATAAAACTTCAGTATTAATAGCTTCTCGTATAATTCCTTTGCTTCTTTAAAGAGACTATCTACCTCCTTGTCTTTCAATTGTAATACACGATGAGCTAGACTTAACAACTCTCCTTCTAAGACTTTCTTCATAACTTTTATTTTGCATTAGTAAATTGACGAGCTTTTTTTGATAAATTTGCTCTTTACAAAAATAACAGAAAAAACCGCTGGTTTCAGCTTGAAAATTACAAAATGTTTCTCGAAAATCCCGTTAATCACAAAGAACAATTTGGTTGGATCGAAGTTATATGTGGTTCAATGTTCTCTGGCAAGACTGAAGAACTAATTCGCAGACTAAAAAGAGCCAAATTTGCCAAACAAAGAGTCGAAATATTCAAACCTGCAATTGATACAAGATATCACGATGAGTTCGTTGTATCTCATGACTCTAATGAAATACGCTCTACTCCAGTTCCTTCTGCTGCACACATTAGGCTATTAGCTGATGGATGTGATGTAGTAGGTATCGATGAAGCACAATTCTTCGATGACGAGATAATAAGCGTATGTAATGACTTAGCAAATGCTGGAATACGCGTTATCGTCGCTGGATTAGACATGGACTTTAAAGGAAATCCCTTTGGCCCTATGCCTTCCCTAATGGCTACTGCAGAGTATGTCACGAAAGTACATGCCATCTGTACTCGCACAGGTAACTTAGCCAACTATAGCTTCCGTAAAGCAGCTAGTGAAGATATCGTTATGCTAGGAGAAACCCAGGAATATGAACCTCTAAGTAGAGCAGCATACTATAATGCTGTAAGAGGAATTGATATAAAAAAAACAGACCGAAATAATACTATATCACCAGAACAAATAGAATAATACACTAAGCAATACCACTTATGAAGAAAATAGCTCAAATCTATATCGACTCTTACAAAGGTTTATCATCTGCATCATGGATGCTTGCAATTGTAATGTTAATTAATAGATCGGGGTCCATGGTATTGCCATTCTTAGGAGTGTATATGACTAAAGAACTACATTTTAGTCAAGAAGAAACAGGTTATGTATTAGCCTGTTTTGGGGTTGGTTCTATTATTGGAACTACTTTAGGTGGTTGGATTACTGATCGCATAGGAAACTATAAAGTACAGTATTTAAGCTTACTAGGTAGTATTCCTGTTTTCATTATGCTACCTCACTTTACATCAGTTATAAGTTTAGCTCTAATGATGCTTTTACAAAGTGCAGTCAGTGAAATGTTTAGACCTGCTAACTCTGTAGCCATCACTATGTATGCTAAACCTGAGAATATCACTCGTGCTTTTTCTTTAAATAGAATGGCTGTAAACTTAGGTTTCTCTATAGGACCTGCTATGGGAGGTATCTTAGCTGCAGTGTCTTATGCGTTATTATTCTATGTGAACGCTACCGCAGCGTTCTTAGCAGCAATAGTATTCATCTACTTTTTTAAAGGAAGGAAAACAAACAAAGAACTTCTATTAGAACAAGAAGACATCTCTGAACTAAACGAGGTAAAAGATGTCTCTAATAAATCTCCATATAAAGATAAAATGTTCTTAGTGTACAGTTTCTTCTGTACATTATATTCTATTGCTTTTTTACAATTGCTAAGCACATTGCCTATATTCTATGAGAAAGCTGTAGGATTAGATGAAATTCAGATTGGTTTGATATTAGGATATAGTGGACTACTAATCTTCTTAACAGAAATGCTTTTAGTATATGTAGCTGAAAAATATTTTACTATCAGACAGACTATTGTCTATGGAGTTATGATTAGCGCTTTAGGTTATGGTATGTTGGCTTTTGATTATGGATATATCGCTATTTATATATCTATGACTATATTATGTGTATCTGAAATGTTAGCAATGCCATTCACTTCTACAGTGACAGCTATGCGTGCAGGTAGCAAAAACAAAGGAGCTTATATGGGTGTAAACGGTCTTACATTTGCTATTGGATTTATTATCTCACCTATATTAGGAACTAAGGTTGCTTCTCATTTAGGATACGATGTATTATGGCTAGGAACAGCAGTCTTAGTCATAGTCGCTGCATTAGGATTAAACTACTCTGTTAAGAAGATGATGAATTAACTGTAGCTAGATTCTTCTCCATTTTTAAGAATGTAAAAACACTTCCATTCGTTTGATTATTGAACTCACCAACCTTCTTAAAGCCTAAGCTCTCGTAAAATTCCTTACACTTATTATTAAAAGCAGCAACAGCAACACTAATTTTTGTAACGCCTTTTCGTTCACAAAGAGCTTCTTCAACATACAAAATGATCTCTCTATCGTATCCTTTATTAAGATACAGAGGATTAATGGCTAGTAGTATTTCTGCTGTATTATTATCTATTAGATAATAATAAAAGTAAGCTATAATCTCCTTTTCACGCTGTGTGCGAACGCTAAATGTATTCTGCCCACGAGCATCCTCATCTAAAAAAGCATTTAGATCTTCTTCATCAGAAGTCATATTATAAAAGCTTAGCTCCCCTTCATACTTCCAATTATAAGCTATGTCAAGAGCTTCATCTTGAGTCATAACTTCAAAAAACAACATTTTCTCTTCCATAACTTTAAATGTTAAAAAACACATATCTTCACTAACTCCATCTGTTCATTAACTAGAAACAAATATATTTGTACTTAAATGAAACATTATATTAAACATATAGCTTGGTTGTTTATACTGATATTCACCATATTTGGCTTAGAGAAAACAAACTTCTCTAGTGAACCTATATGCAGTAAAAACTTGAAGTTTTGTCCCATAGCGAATATGTATGTCATTAATGTTTTTAACCTTTCAACGAATAACACATCAGAAAAAAGCTCTGATACAGACACTTCAAAAGTAATAACCATCTCTTGTGAAACCTTTTTTATTAATCAGAATGCGTTTAGTATAAGCACTAAAACGGAGATCTTTCACAACTTTAGTGATTTCTATTATAAACCTGTCATCCATTCAACACCATATATACCCTTAACAGATCCACCTCCTATAGTATAGTGTTCTTTATTCTTATAAATTCACTTCTCAGGTGATCTCTAAAGCTAAATTACAACACTTCAAATAGATAGAAAAGATACTTTTTCTTAATAACAAATGAAATAATTCAAATACTTCTATCTAACACTCATTTTCTATTGATACTTTCACTATTTTACTCAAAATCAGTGTTAGCTAAATATCACTACTGCATAAACTAAAGTAAAAAAAAGAGCCAAAACAATACTGCTCTAGCTCTTAACAAATATGGTAAAGTATATAATAAGCTTGTTATCAGCCTATGCTTTCTTTACTAAACAATATGTATTTAGTAATATTCTTAAATCTGCAACTACCATTTTCTAAGAATTAACTTTACATTACATCGCTTCAATTAACTCTGTTTTGCACAATTCATTCTCGTTTAAACCCAAATCAAGGGATTAATTCGTTTCTAAATGTAAGTATCCTGATTTTTTGATATTACGAGTCCCTGATTCATCTTTATATTCATAAGATAGAACATAAAAATAAGTACCCGTAGGAAGTTGTTCATTCTTGTTGATTGTAAGTCGACCTTCAGAATACCCTCTAAACGTATTACCACTACTATTGTAATTAGTTGTTTCATACACTTTAACTCCCCAGCGATTAAATATCTCTACCTTATTATTAGGAAAGCGTTCTATATTCTCTATTCTGAAATAATCATTCTGTCCATCACCATTTGCACTGACTAGATTATAAATCACAACATCTCCTTTAAGCATCTTATCCTTCTTAACTGTTCCAAGCGTAAAGAATCCATAACTATCTAATGATGCAGGGGTCGTAACTGTCTTATTTTCTAGATCTACAATACCTCCTTCATCTACCCAAAGTTGTTCTTTAGCATCCCATCTTAAGATATGTAGATTCTCTTTTGCGTTAGCATATATCTCTTTAGGTGTAGTACGCTCATCCCAACTTAATGTCAAAATAACATTACTCGATGTTGATTTAGAATGTTCAATGACCCAATACTCTTTAGTATTCACTTTATCTACTATACTAGCTGCATTCGATCTAATCTTAAAAAACTTATGATCATCTAAGCTATATCTACCTACATAAATATCCTTAGTATGTTGTGGAGCGGATATAGTAGCTTGTCTATAATATCCCTTATCCCCTTTAGGATAAGTAAATTCTTCGTTACCTTCTTTCTCTACTTCACCTTCTATATGACTGTGATCTCCTACATTAACAACTTTAGAGTGATTAAGAAATGTAAATGCTCCTTTGACAGAATCAACTTTAGCGATACCATCTCTAAACTCTACACTACTAGCAACGCTAATTGGTGCCTTTACATCAAAGGCTGTTCGTTTAGAAGGATTATTTAAAACAAGTATATTAAAATTAGTAAGGCTATTACCCTGTATTAACTGCAACTTCTTTCCTATTAGATAGGTCTTCCCTTGAGGATTAGCTCCTTTAAAGTCAAACTCCTTACCATTGTTGATTAGGTTGTCATATAGAAACAATTCACCATTATTCTTAAAATCTCCTTCACCTTTATTCTCCAATGGATAATATACAGAGACTACAGATCCTGGTTTTATATAAAATAAACCTTTATTAACAGCCTGCCCATAAGATAATACAGGTGCAAATCCAATAAACAATAGTAATCTCAAGTATATATTCATCTTAATGATAGTTAGTGTTAGTCTTTTACTACGAATACGATATTCATAATAGTACAGTCAGTGGCTGCCGCCTTCACATCATAAGTCATTACTCCTTCTTTAGTAATGGATTTGATAGTAAAAACATCCTTGTCATAACTGGTTACATAGTAATATAAATCAGTTGGTTTCTCAAAGTAAGGAATCCCAGATGTAGGCGCCCCCTCACTAATAAAGTGACTTTTATTTTCTAAAGCGAATTGCTTTTTATACTCTTCAAATAAGTTGATTTTTACTCCCGTACGATCTTCTGAGGTATCAAATAATATCGATGGCATATAAAAAAACTTTACAGCTTTATAATCCTTCGTTACCATTTGCTGCCACTTATTTCCATCGTTGTAATAAAACCCTACAACCACATCGTTCTGTGCCTTTATATTATAAACTGTCATACCTGCGACGTGCGTACTTAGTGGAGCAGATAATTTAGTAGATGTAAGTTCTACTCGAGGTAATAATAATCCTTTATTAGAAGACTCTACCTCAAACATTGCATCCACATTTATCTCAGGTGATGTACCAATTTTAGTTTGTGCAAAACTCAGGGCGCTAAAAAGCACAGCAAGCATTGCGAAATATAATTGCTTCATCATTTATCTTTAAATTCATTAAAAAAAAGTGCGAGCCTTTATTCAAGACAAGACTCGCACAGTGTGAGTTGATTGAATTCTTGTTGTTTACTTTTATATCCCTTATAGTTCCGTGAACTCAACAATAACGTTGTAAGTATCTTTACCTATCATATAATATTGATTACCTGAACCGATATTAAACTCTAACTTATTATCTACTACTTTAATATCTGTCGTAGAAGTCGTCTTAAGCATCTCTCCTTTTAATACTTGGATACTTACTACAGAACCAACGTTAGCTCCCTTAGGAATAGTTACTCCAGATGTCTTAGCTGAGTTAGCACTTGCGATACTAGTAGTTCCCATGAACTTGTACACTTTGTGTCCGTTTA
>JBOFGJ010000765.1:0-1429 GCA_051649065.1 Flavobacterium sp.
AGGTGGTACTGCCTCTGTGATAAAAGTTACAGCAGAAGAAAAGAAAATAGCTATTAGAGCTGCTAAGGCTATGAATCTAAAGGTGGCTGGAGTAGACATCATTCGCTCTGCTAAGGGTCCTTTATTATTAGAAGTAAACTCTTCTCCTGGTCTAGAAGGAATAGAAGGAGCTACAAATAAAGATATTGCATCAGAAATGATCAAAGCTATAGAAAAACAAGTTAAATGGTAAACTGGAAGTGATGGCTTTTTAGTCATCACTTTTTTTATATTTAGATACAGCATGAACCCATCTACAAACGGTTGGATTAAAAAGTATTTTACAGATAAGGATAAGTATCAAATCTTTCTATCTAATGACAGTGAAGAAATTTCTACGCAGATTAGAAAAATAGGTTTTAGCTATGGAATTATCGATATAGCCGAATTACCTGCCATTTATCAAAACTTTAAATACACTCAAGAAGAACTTTCTAAAATCTGTTACTTACAACTATTAGAAAAAGTATTCAACATTCATGCTAAGTCTACTAATGAAGAAGACTTCCTAAAGGTATTAATAGGATTTTATGATGTACTTATTCCTCATAAAAATAGTATAATAACTTCTCTATTCGCAGATAAGAACCCTTATAGCAAACTAGAGAGTGTAATGTCTATGCGCTGGAAAGAGCACTTCTTTTCACAGTCTAAGATTAATGACTTCGTGATGAATATGATTCTACTCTTTATAGATGTATTAGCATTCGAAGCCTACATAAACGAAAATATAGATCCTAATGTGTTCAATCAGCACATCGTGGAACATTTAAAAGAAATAACTCTATCGTTTAAAAAGAACCAAAACAACCCAGATAGTAAAGACTTACAACTAATCAATTTCTTACAATCTAATAAGTCATTAGATACTGATCCTATTAAAGACAGACCTAGTATCAACTTTGAGAATAACTTTATCATTGATTATATAGTATGTAATTCGTGGGACAATGAGAAAAAGGAAATAGAACTTCCTGATTTTAGTACAGAGCCTTTTGTTACTGTACTTTATTCAGAAGAGAAGCTCGAAGAAAGCATATCTTACTTTATGACAATGGTAAGAAAGAACAATGAAGATTACCATTACTATCGTTCAAGCAACCTGTTTGACAACGTAATTAAAAACTCTAGTAGTTACTTAGAGTTACTATTAACACGTAATAAGGATAGACTGATTAAGGAGTTACAGAAGAATACGCAACTCATGAAATTATTAGTAGATTCTACACATAGAGATCTTACTAAGGAAGAAAAAAAGATGGTCAAAAAACAAACTGTTGAAGTTATTAAGACCATCCCATCTCTTGCTATATTTATTTTACCAGGAGGGACTATTATATTACCTATTTTACTAAGGTTTATCCCTTCCCTATTACCTTCATCCTTTAAT
>JBOFGJ010000766.1:0-1646 GCA_051649065.1 Flavobacterium sp.
AGATAAATATGATGTACAAGTAGCTATACATACAGATACTTTAAATGAAGGAGGTTTCTTAGAAGATACAATGCAAGCGATTAATGGACGTGTTATCCATACTTTCCACACAGAAGGAGCTGGAGGAGGACATGCACCAGATATTATCAAATCAGCAATGTATCCTAATGTGTTACCTGCGTCAACTAACCCAACTCGTCCATTTACAAAGAATACTATCGATGAGCACTTAGACATGCTTATGGTATGTCACCACTTGAGCAAGGATATTCCTGAAGACGTAGCTTTTGCTGATTCACGTATTCGTCCTGAGACGATTGCAGCAGAGGACATCTTACAAGATCAAGGAGTGTTTAGTATTATGAGTTCTGACTCACAAGCGATGGGACGTGTGGGTGAGGTAGTTACCAGAACTTGGCAGACTGCTGATAAGATGAAAAAACAAATCGGTAGTCTAACAGAAGATGAAGGAACTGGAAATGATAACTTCCGCGCTAAACGTTATGTAGCTAAATATACAATCAATCCTGCTATCGCTCATGGAGTATCTAACTATATCGGTTCTATCGAGCCAGGTAAGATAGCTGACTTAGTAATTTGGAAACCAGCATTATTTGGAGCAAAACCAGAGATGATTATCAAAGGGGGGATGATTGCTGCTTCTAAAATGGGAGATGCTAATGCATCTATTCCAACTCCTCAACCTATTATTTTAAGAACAATGTATGGAGGATTAGGAAAAGCAGTGACTCAGACTTGTTTCAACTTTGTATCTCAGGTGTCTTTAGAGAAAGGTATTCAAGAGGAATATGGAGTAGCTCGTACACTACTTCCTGTGAAGAATTGTCGTAATATCTCTAAAGAGAATATGATACACAATAACGCAACTCCTGAGATTAGTGTTAATCCAGAGAATTACGAGGTGAGTATAGATGGTAAAAAGATTACTTGTCAACCAATTGATCAGGTAGCTTTAGGTCAGAGATACTTCTTGTTTTAAGTCTATAATAGGAACAACAACAATAAACAGCAAGCAAACAAACCAAACCGAGAATACAAGAAAGTAAAACTACTTGTATTCTCACCTTTTAGTAAAAATGGTAGTAACACAGGCAATTCGAAATAGTACTGCTCAGGAAATAGAACAGCATATAGATTATCTGTACATAGAGTGGTATCAGACTTCTAAACGCATCCAGCGTCTTGTGACGGCAGATGGAGAGGATATGGCTATTCGTTTTTTAGGCAAGGGACAAGATCTAAAGCATGGAGATATTCTATATGAAGATAGGCACAAGGTAGTGATGGTTTCTATTTTACCTTGTGAAGCTATTGCTTTTACTACTACTGACTTGAGTGTTTTAAGTTTAGTGGCTTATGAAGTAGGGAATAAACACACTCCACTTTTTGTAGAGGAAAATAGTGTGTTTATGCCTTATGAAAGAGCGATGTATGATTGGTTTTTAAAGAATGGTTACAAAGCAGAGATAGTACAAAAGCAGTTGTGTAATCCTTTAAACGCTAATGTTGATTTTAATCAGCATAAGAAGTTCACGTTTACCCCACCTAAAGGTGGTTTATCATTAAAATTATAAAGTATGCAAGAAGCATTTTTAGGAAGGTTATTGCATTTAGCAGATCCTGCA
>JBOFGJ010000767.1:0-6232 GCA_051649065.1 Flavobacterium sp.
TAAAGCGAACTCTTATAAATACTTGGCACAAGACCTAAAAGAGCATGGTATTAATACATTCACGTATAACAAGAGAATGTTTGCGCAAATGAAGAATCAGAATATCAATGAGGCAGATATCAGATTTGAAGACAATGTACAGGATCTTGACTTAGTCATTGATTATTTTAAAAAGGATTATCCTAGTATTATATTGATTGGACATAGTGAAGGCGCGTTAGTAGCTACACTAGCTAGTCAAAATAATGCTTCTGTCTCTAAACTTATCTCTCTACAAGGTCCAGGAGAGTCTGCTGACAAAATATTGTACAAGCAACTAACCGCCAAAGCTCCATTCTTAGCTAAATCAGTAGAAGACATTCACTCTAAACTAAGAAAAGGAGAAATAGTAGACAGCATCCCTCCTATGTTACAAAGCTTATATCGTCCATCTGTACAACCTTATTTAATATCGTGGATGAAGTACTCTCCTACTGAAGAATTAAAGAAAGTGAAACAGCCTATCTTAATCCTTCAAGGAGATAAGGACTTACAGGTGACAACTGATCAAGGTGACATGCTAAAAACTGCAGTACCAACAGCAACGTTAGTTACTCTAAAAAATATGAATCACGTACTAAAAACAGTGGTAAAAGAGGAGGATAACTTAGCACTATACACGAAACCTGATGTGCCTCTTCACACTGAGCTAGTACCTACTATTGTTAACTTTATAAAGAAATAATATGGAGCCTTTTATTGTTATAGGCTTAATATATGTAGGCTTAAGTTACTTTCTTACTCCTGATAACGCTGATAGTTTATTGGCAGGATATAATACAATGTCAGATACACGCAAAAAACTATATGATATTCCATCCACTGTAAAACTCCTCAACCTAACTATGCGTTGGACTGGAGTATGCATAGGTCTTATGGGAATAGTAGCAATACTATGTGAGTGGCACATAGTAGCTCATATTATTCTAATATGTGGATCAATAATTCCTTTAATCATTGCTGATGTATATAATCGTTTAAAGTTTTCTACTGATCCTATGCGTTGGTATAATTGGCTGATGTCTGTCAGTATGATCATTGGCAGTATTGTACTAACATATTACACTCTTTAAAATATTATAATAGCCATCACACTATGATAGCAACAGAACTAATCGTCTTCGCTAGTTTATATATTGCACTAGGGCTAATAGTACCCTACATAAAAACTATAAACAATATCATCGGATATCGTACGCATCGGGCGATGAAGAATCAATGCAATTGGGAGTTTGCACAAAAATATAGTGGCAAGTGTTTTCTTTATCTAGGAATAGGAACAGTAATCTATAGTATTATAGCTTACTTTCTACCTGAATACACAGACCGACTAAGTAAATTCTATTACTTGCCAATGATCATTGCACTAGCATTTATCATTTATAAAACAGAACAAGGGTTAAACCCAGATTAAGCATTAGCCAAATACTGCAAAGTATTTCTACTTCATATCTCTTTCATTAGCTCTATAACCATACTATAGTATGCTGAAATCACTAATTCAGAGCTATTTTGTATAATTACTTTTCGTTTATCTGTCTATCGCTTAATCTGGGTTAAAGAAACTAGAACAACCGATATAAACACAGCCTATTAGAACTTCACTATTCTAATAGGCTGTATTATTTAACCCACATTGCATATTATGGGTTTAAAGTACTTTCTCTTCTTTCTTTATATACTCTCCATCTGCAGTATAAGATTCTAATATATGTATCTTATGAAGTGATTTAGTACCTGCCTGATTCTTTATGACACGGTCTTCGATATACTCCTTAATGAATATGTTATTCTTCACTTCGTAAGTAACTTCTGTTGCATTTGCGTTTTCTATGATGATGTTATGAGCATTCTTATAGATGCTGTACACCTCTTTATCTTTATAAGTATAGGTTGCCTTATAGAAATACTTCTTATTCACCTCATCCACTGTAATCACTTCTATGTTCTTAGTTGGATAAAAAGAAACTAAGCATTCTCCTTTCTCATTATACAGTAAATACCAGTTGTTGCGCTGTCCACTAGGCAATACATTTAACAGGTACAAATTCTTATCTCCCTTAAAATTCTCTACTCTATGAATTCTAAAGTTATCTTTAATTTCAGTACTAGGAGAAATCACCTCTCTTTTTTCTTTAAAGTCATATAAGAATGGTCTAGAGGAAGCTAACTCCCCAAAGACAAAATGATCACCGTTTAACGACTTGTCCGAAATCATATCTATGGAATACTTTGAATCAAAAACTAATTTCCCTTGATAAATCAGGTTCTTATTTAACTCAAATCGATTATTCTTGTCTTTCTCTATATTCACAATAAACACATTCTCTTGCTCATAACGCAAGATACTCATCAGTCTAGTTACTTTAAATGATTGATCATAGATAGGCTTATTATTATTATTAGACAAATCAAGTAAGGCACTATACCCATCTTGTTTCACTTCTATCGCATTAGAACTAGCATAGTATTCACCGATGCTCTCGTACTCAAAAGGAATAAACACACTCTTCTGACTTACGTTATACACTCCTACTTTCTTGCCATCATTAGATCCAATGATATATACCTCATCATTAGGTCCTTTAAAGCGTGTATCCGGATATGTACCATCTTTATTAGGATTAATATATTCAGTTCCTATGACATTCTTGCCCCCTGTATCTAGTAATGTGTATTTATCACCTTTGCGTACAGCGAATAAATTAGGAGAAGAAGTGAATATGTCGATATCGTCATATACAGCAGGGATAATTACACTCATATTACCGTCAATAATACCTAGCTTTCCATTGGTTTTATCTTCATACTTAGCATATATTTTATCCTTGTCTCTAAACGAGAAATAGCCTGTGAATATATGCGGAAACTCTCCTGTCTTCTTTTTCTTTAAGTCAAAGTAGACCAACTTATATGCTTCCTTTGTTTTCTTTCTATTATTAAAAGGAATATCTGTTAACGTCACTACGTAGACATAAGGGACACCCTCATAAAAGTAAGCAGAGTACACCCATCCCTCTGTCTCATAAATCAGTTTACCTTTCTTATCAAGTACTTTGATATCGCGATAACTGTTCTTATTTTGTATAATGAATAAGTCCTCGTATTTACTAACGTTGTAGTTCTTTTCGTACTGTTTGATAAAGTCCTGCCCTAACATAGATGTTGTCAAAACCAAAACAAACAAGCAAATTAAATACCTCATAATCAAATTATTTAAATATTAACCCAGAATAAACGACAGACAGTTAAACGAAAAGTAATTACACAAGATAGGTCTAAATTAGTAATTTCAGCATACTATAGTATGATTATAGAGCTAATGAAAGAACTATAAAGTAGAATTATTTCGTAGTATTTGGCTAATGCTGATTCTGGGTTAACCTAATAAAAAAAGCCTCAAATTAAAAAATTGAGGCTAACTATTATTTTGTTACATCTATATTCTTACGTAACGATCTAGAGACTAATAAAAAAACAAGTATAGGAGCCATAAATAAAGCAATATTAAACTCTTTCATAGCAACTCCTGCTCCAATAGACAATCCGATTACAAATAATACAAATGCTGAAAGTATAATCGCTTTTTTACTCAACACTAATTTGCCAATATTTACTTTCTCCATGATTTTTGTTTTACTGTTATACAATAAGTTACAATTCAATATTACGTATAATCTATCTATTTAACAAATAATAAACTCTTTTAAATTATACTACAGTATGGTTTTAGAATAAATGAAAGAGATATGAAGTAGAAATACTTTACAGTATTTGGCTAATGCTGATTCTGGGTTGAAGGTTAGTAAAGATAAACGAACAATTATGTATGTGCTTGTACACCTCCATTTTACTAGATAAGTTTGTCAAAAAAAAATGGAACTAAAAGACAACATAATAGGCTTTCATCATTATGCTATTAAAGCACAAGAATACGATAATACTATTCACTTTTATGAACAGCTCGGTTTTATACAGATACACTCTTGGTCACTTCCTGATTTTAACTTAAAGCAAGCAACTATGCTATTTCAACCTAAGCTGAATCTATATCTAGAAGTCTTTGATAAAGATGCTGACATACCAACACAAGGAAGAAAAAGACAAAACAACGATGAGCATATAGAGAATGCTTTATTACACATCTGTTTTATCGTTAAAGACGCTAACCTTGCTAGAATTGAAGCTTTAAAAATTGGAGCAAAAGATCTAAGTGAAGGAACATTAGCCATCACTTTGTCAAATGCTAATAAGCGTGTATCTGTCACTAATAGTCTTGTATACAGTCCTAATGGAGAAGTTATAGAGTTTTTAGAGGAGGTCTCTTTTCTATAAATTATCTAATGATTGAAAAGATTTCAGTATCTCCATAAACCCCTTTCCTTTCACTGTTAATGAATATTCTGAAGATGTTTTATCCTTCGTCTTGCTAATCAAATTATCTTGCTGTAATTCACTCAACTGCTTCGTTAAAATGCGTTCTGATATATTTGGCAGTACAACGATAAACTCCCTGTAACGCAAACTACGCTCTGCCAAAGCAAAGAGTAAAGACATCTTCCATCTTCCACTAATCTGTGTTAATACACGATGTGCTGCACAAAACTCATTTAATGTGCTCTCATTGCTAAAATTAGTGGATGACTCTTTTCTCATAATCTGATATATTATAAAACCAATAGCGCCATCTCTCTTAAACTCTGCGCAGCTTTAGAATACCAGAATGGTTCAAAGTCTTCATTCGTAAACTCCTCAAAGCTTTTTTTCATTTCTTGGTAAGTCATCGTCTGAGAAGCTTTCTCTTTTAAGGTATCTACAAAGTGTACAAACCAATCTCCTACCACTCTATCTACATCTACCCCTATCGTCTCTCTTTTAGTATAGAATACCAACTGAGCCATTTCAAACACTCTGTTCTTTTTCTTCTTTTCAAAATATTCGATATAAGGGAATGTCCCTAACCATACTACCTTTTGATTTGGTTTACATACCGTTAAAGGCTCGTCATTTAGACAAGTATATATATAATCCGAAGGAATGCTGGTACGAGGTACTTTAAAATCAAACCACTCCCCTAATGGCATATCAAAGCACATTCCGTGCATAAAGTTGAACAGTGACTTCTTAAGTCCATAAGAAAACTTATCGTGTATCGCACCATTCATCTCTACGTGAGGTACATCGTTATTAGCGAATGTTCCCATCTCTGCATGTACACGTTCTACCTTGTATTCCTCTGGGTTCATCCCTACTGGAGAGTGAGCAGTCATCGCAAACTGATGCCAAAAGCCCGATTGCATTACTCCTGCTTCAAATAACTGACGCACCATCTCTAAACTGTCTATTGTCTCCTGTGCAGTCTGTGTTGGGAAACCATACATCAGATAAGCATGTACTAAGATACCTGCCTCCGTAAAGTTTCTATTCACACGAGCTACTTGTTCTACTGTAACCCCTTTATCTATTAATTTTAATAATCTATCTGATGCTACCTCTAATCCTCCAGATACTGCCACACATCCTGATGCTTTTAACAGCAAGCACAAGTCTTTCGTGAAACTCTTCTCAAAGCGGATATTTGTCCACCACGATACAGTCAGCTTGCGTCTGATAATCTCTAACGCCACCTCACGCATTAACGCAGGTGGTGCAGCCTCATCTACGAAGTGAAAACCTGTCTCTCCCGTCTGCTCAATTAACGTCTGCATACGATCCACAATCTGCTTAGCTGCTATCGGTTCATACACCTTGATATAGTCTAAACTAATATCACAGAAGGTACACTTACCCCAATAACACCCGTGTGCCATCGTCAACTTATTCCATCGCCCATCACTCCACATACGGTGCATCGGATTCACTACCTCTATCACAGAAATATACGAAGTAAGTGGTAAGTCTGAATAATCTGGCGTACCTACATCAGCCTGTTTATAGTCACGCTTCAACGGATTATTAATATACGCTACCTCATTGTCCTTAACAATAAGCGTACGCTTTAACTCCTCTTGTGCTATCTTTCCTTCTACATAGAGAATCATGTTCTCCAATGGTGCCTCACCATCGTCTAAAGTAATAAAGTCAAAGAACTCAAATACACGTACATCTTTTAATGAGCGCAACTCTGTATTAGGAAAACCACCTCCCATTGTTATCTTGATATGTGGGTGGTTATTCTTAATGTGTTGAGCAC
>JBOFGJ010000768.1:0-1273 GCA_051649065.1 Flavobacterium sp.
CAATAATTAATAATAAGATCATTGGATTAATAGATTATAAGTTCTCAAAAAACTGAATGGCTTTGTAAAACAAAACAAAGCACACAACGCCTAAAACGATACACGCTAAAATTGTCATTGATATTCTATTTAAGTTAAGTTTTGATTGTTTGGTATAGCTTCTTTCGCTAATTCTTGTCGGGCTACTAACGCTTTGTTACGCCTACTTTGTAATGGGTATAGTGTTTTCATTATGTATTGTTTTGCCAATGTATAAGCGAATGCCATACCACTTTAGCACAAAAAACACACATCACTATCCTTCAATCAGTTACAAGACTTTGGCATATATACCAAAAAAGAAACCCTATCAAAACGATAGGGTTTTATGTTTTTTAGCCTTTCAAAACGAAAGGTTTTCGGTTAGAAATTTATTTATATAAGGTACTAATCGTATGGATTTGCAATCCGTTCGAAGATTATAATAAATACTTTACGGTAGATAGAATAATTAGTAGTTTGTAAAATACTTTGTGGTAGACGCAAAGTATTGCGTCTCTACACATACGAAATGAACATATTTTCTGATTGTACAGCGTCTCAAATCACATGGTATTTGATAACAAACTATCTAAAGTGATACAATCAAATTATACAGTAAAGCTATTCCGATACCCATTCCAAAACTGATTAGTGTACCTATCAGGATATATTCTGTTAGTTTTATTTCTTTATTTGCTTTCAGATCGCCGAATCTAAAGATAGACTTAGCTGCTAATAGAAAACCTATTCCTTCCCATCGCTGTAATACCACAAACAAGAAGATGAATAGTCGCTCCAAAATACCAATGTATTTTCCTGCGTTATCTAGACCATTATTTGGTACAGTAAACTTAAATTGTTCTATTATTTTTTTTATAACAATAGGGGAAACGTACACTAATAATACTAATGCACTATACAAAGCTATAGCATTTTTACCTATCACTATATCCCAATCAATAGCATAGGGATAATAATAGTAAACAAAACCTGCTATACACAATGCGTGAAGTACTTGATCAAGTAGTAATACCTTAATAGAGTTTATCTTCTTTGCCAAGTATATTTTAGTAAATATATCTACAACTAAATGAGAAAATCCCAACATCCATACGCCTAAAATATACTTACTCTCAAAACCAGTAACAACCAATAAAAGAATCAAATGAATAGCAGTGTGCACAAATAAGGATATTGACTTTATTCCTTTCTCATTGATATCTTTTACCATCTTATTTGTCTGTAACACAAA
>JBOFGJ010000769.1:0-19577 GCA_051649065.1 Flavobacterium sp.
TTCTAAAACCATACTACATGCCTTGCTACTGCTGGCTCTTCGTTTTAAAACAGTCCACAGGACTATTTTAAACTCAGCCCTTTCATAAATTCAGAGCTATTTTGTATAATTACTTTTCGTTTATATGTCTATCGCCTAATCTGGGTTTAAGTATCGTTTTAGCTATTAAAAATATAAATGTAATTGATAGCTTAGTATTTAGAAGTAAGGGATAGGTATAAAAAAAGGATTGATACATAATATCAATCCTTTTTTTATATTTTAAAATGGTTTAGTTTGCTACCATTTCTAATTCAAAAACTAAATCTGTATTAGGAGGAATAACTCCACCAGCTCCAGCTTCTCCATAAGCTAAATGAGAAGGGATAAAGATAACTGCTTTATCTCCAATTTTCATTTGTTCTATTCCTTCAATGAATCCAGGTATTAAGCCTGTTTTAGTGCCATATTTAAATGGAATAGGAATGTATTGTTGTGCATCAGCTCTTCTTTGATCGAATGTACCAAATGCTTTAGATAACTCTGCATTACTTGAATCAAACATTAGTCCGTTTTCAAAGAAACCAGCGTAGTCAATCATTACTTCTTGACCTACATTTGGTTTTTTGCCTTGAGCATCTTTTACGATAACATAAGAAAGACCAGAGTGAGTTTTAGTAGCTTTTGCTTTAAGTTCCATAAACTTAGTAGCATATTCTTTTTGAGCATTAGCCACTTTATCGCTTAGTTCTTTTTTTGCTTTATCTTCTTGTTCAAAGTATTGTTTGAATACTTTTACAGCATTAAACGCTTTTGCTTCTTTACCAACTCTGATAATCTTTACAGATTCCATTTTGTCTCCTTTTTCAATAGCGTTTACTATATCTAAACCTTTAACAGTGTATCCAAAAACAGAATGGCGACCATCTAAGAAAGGTGTTGCTTTATGTGTAATGAAGAATTGACTCCCATTAGTAAAAGGTCCACTGTTAGCCATAGATAATGTTCCAGCTTTATCGTGAGTTATAGAAGGATCAAATTCATCTTTAAAAACATAGCCAGGACCACCAGAACCTGTTCCTGTAGGGTCACCTCCTTGAATCACAAAGTCTTTTTCAACTCTGTGGAAAGTTATTCCATCGTAATAAGGTTTATCTTTAAATTGTTTATCAACGAATGGGTTATTTCCTTCTGCAAGAGAAACAAAGTTAGCTACTGTTATAGGTGCTTTTTTGTATTCAAGCTCAACAATGATATTTCCTTTGTTTGTTTTAATATCTGCGTATAGACCATCAGGAAGGTCAGTTTTTGGTGAAGCACATGAAGTAAATAATGCTACCACACTTAAGATTAAACTTGTCATTTTTTTCATATTATTTAGTTATTTTTCTCTATTGATTTTAAGCTCAATGTAAATATTAGTGGTTGGTTTTTATCTATTTTATTTCTGTCTCCTAGGTAACTGTAAGCTAAAGATGAAGGAGTAATAATTTTAATTGATTCATTGTTCTTCATTAACTTTACAGCGTGTCTAAGCACAGGTAATATATCTTCTTTATCTACAATATAAGAAAGGACGCCAATATCATTTTTAGAATATAGCAAGCTATCTTGTAAAGTTGTTATTTCGTAAGTGTACATAACAGTATTGCCTTCTTGAGGTCTAATAGAGTCGTGTATTTTGCGTTCTTGATAAGTATACCAAAATCCGTTTTTTGAATTGATGTATGTTGTTTCTTTATCAGCTTCAATGTATTTAGAAATTATCTCTTCTTCGCTTTTCACCATATCCATATTCTTTATAGCAGAACTATGTATAATACTCTCTTTCGATTTAGAAACAGGTTTTCGGGCATCAGCATTGTTGTTGCAACTACTAATACTTGCAACTAATAATGTTAAACTAAGAAACTGAATAAATTTAGACATAGAATTCGTTTTTATGTTTTTTAATTATATCGATAAATCGTGTGATAGTATCCTCAAGAGAGATAGTTGATTTTCCACCAGCAGCATTGACATGTCCACCACCTTCAAAGTACTTGCGAGCAAGAAGATTTACATCCATATTACCTTGAGATCTCAATGAAATCTTTACAATTCCTTCATCTTTACGCTCTATAAAGAAGAACGTTAAGTCGATACCCTTAATAGAAAGCCCATAATTGACAAAGCCGTCTGTATCTCCTTTTTGATGTTGGAATTCATTCAATTCTTCGTCTTTTAGGAATATATAAGAAGTATTATGCTCAGGTATTAATACCATATTTTGTAAGGCTCTACCTAATAATTGTAGTCTGTTATAATTACTGTTGTCAAATAAAGCGTTGTGGATTGATGGATTGTCAATTCCTTTGTCAATTAGATCTGCTATTACTCTGTGAGTATTTGCAGTTGTCTTAGGGAATCTAAAAGAACCAGAATCAGTAACTATACCTGTGTAGATACAAGTAGCAGCATCTTTACTGATTTTATCAGTCAAGTTTAGTTTTTGAAGCAAAGTGTAAAGCAATTCACAAGTAGAACCAAATTCAGGATTAGAGAACGTTAATTCTGCATAGTTTCCAGGCATTTGATGATGGTCAATCATAACAAATGGAGCTTTCATTTTCTCAAGAACTTTTTCCATATCATCTCCTGTTCTCAATAGAATGTTGAAGTCTAATGTGAAGATGTAATCACTACTAGCTAATAGTTGTGTAGCATAGTCTCTTTTACGGTCAAAGATAACGATGTCTTGGGTGCCAGGCATCCAAGCTAGAAAATGAGGGAAGTCATTAGGAGAAATCACATAAGGATCATGTCCTAATGCTTTTAATACATGATATAGTCCTAATGTAGAGCCTATAGCGTCTCCATCTGGATTTCTATGAGGTATAATACTTATCTTTTTAGGAGCGCTTAAAATAGATTGTAGCTGCTCTATATTTTTTTCATTCATCATGTTGCGAAAATACATTATTTTAAAATATTAAATAATGATACTTTGGTTTAAATGATAAAAAGATACGTTAGATCATATTTGCAAGCTACTGAGCTAAGGCTTTTAGTTCATTTTTGTCTTTTAGAATAATTTTCTTACCAGATAATTCGATAATACCATCTTTTTTAAGTTCAGAGAGTAAACGAATACAGCTTTCAGTTGCAGTACCTACCATATTAGCTAAGTCTTCTCTAGATAATTGAATATTTAAAGCATTGTTTTCTTTGTTAATACCTCCAGTTTCTTCTAATTTTAATAGGATGATAGCAAGTCTTTCTTTTACTGTTTTATGAGTGTGATCTGCAAGTCCTTTATCTGCATCTTTTAAATGGTTACAGATGTCTCTAGTAACTAGTAAAGAGAATTTGTTGTTATCAGTGAAGTAGTCCATCATCTCCTTTTTAGGAATAAAACAGATTTGCATATCATCGATAGCGGTAGCGGTAAGGTTAGAAGTTTCTTCGTTAATGATAGAGCGTTGACCTAATAGATCACCGTTCTTAGCAAGCTTAACGATAGTATCTTTACCATTAGAGTTTAGTTTAGTTAATTTACAAAATCCATCTTTAATACAATAGACACCATTAAGATTATCACCTTCTGTAAAGATAGTTTCTCCTTTTTTTACGATAAAGTGAGTTTTAGTTTCTGAGATTGTTAAAAGTTCCTCTCTTGTTAAAGCTTTTAAAGAACTAAACTCCCTAATAATACACTGTTCACATCTGCCCATTGCCAAGTATTTTTTGTTAAAATAACTGCACAAAGATAGTGTTTTTTTATGATAAATGTCATATATTCTGCATTATTAAACGAAGACCTTTGGTATAGGTAAAATGAGCAAATATTTATGAGTAAAAGTACGTGTTATCACTGTGGTAATGAGGTGACAACCTTTAACCGCATTGTGTTCGATAGTAAAGAGTTTTGTTGTAATGGATGTAAGACAGTTTATGAGATATTTAGCGATAATGATTTAAGCTGTTATTACGATATGGAGGTCACTCCAGGGGCAAGTCCTGAAGAGGCAAATGGTAAATATGATTTTTTAGAAAAGGCGGATATTATTAACAAATTACTTGAATTTAATGAAGGAAGTACGAGTATAGTTTCTTTTTATATACCACATATTCATTGTAGTTCTTGTATTTGGATTTTAGAGAACCTTCATAGACTTAATGAAGGAGTGATTCGTGTATTAGTTAATTTCCCTGAGAAAAAAGCAACGATTACTTATAATTCAGATAAAGTAACATTAAAGGATCTTGCTTTATTACTTACTAAAATAGGATATGAGCCTTATATCAGCCTTAAGAATTACGAAGAAAAACCACAAGCTGTAGATCGCAGTTTAATATATAAAATAGGTATTGCGTTTTTTAGTTTTGGAAATGTTATGATGTTATCATTTCCCGAATACTTTAATATAGATGATATCTGGATGAGACAATATAAGGATTTCTTTAGATGGCTTATCTTGTTCATGTCGCTTCCTGTCTTCTTTTATTCTGCCTCACCTTATTATTTAGCTGCATGGAAAGGAATTAAAACAAAGAATTATACGATAGACATTCCTATGGCACTTGGTATTATAGTTATGTTTATCAGGAGTACTATTGATATTGTCTTTGATCTGGGACCTGGTTTTTTTGATAGCATGACGATGTTGGTATTCTTTATGTTATTAGGAAAATTATTCCAGCAGCGTACTTATAACTTCCTTTCTTTTGAGAGGGACTATAAATCTTATTTTCCTATTGCTATTACTAAGATAGGGGAAAATGGAATAGAAGAACCTATTCAAGTTTATGAAGTAGTAAAAGGAGATCGTTTATTAATACGCAATCAAGAATTAGTTCCTGTAGATTCTATACTTATATCAGAGTCTGCTTTTATAGACTATAGTTTTGTTACTGGGGAGGCTATTCCTGTTGAGAAGAAATCAGGAGATAAGGTTTTTGCTGGAGGTAAACAAGTTGGTGATGTGATAGAGATAGAGGCCGTAAATACAGTTTCTCAAAGTTATCTAACTCAGTTATGGAGTAATGATGTATTCCAGAAAAAGGTAGATATGAAGTATAAAACAATTACTGATACGATTAGTCATTATTTTACACCTGTACTTCTTATCGTTTCTATTCTTGCATTTATAGGTTGGTCATTTATTGATTTAAATGCGGCGTTTAATGTGTTCACTGCTATTCTTATTGTTGCCTGCCCTTGTGCTTTAGCGCTAACAGCTCCTTTTACGCTTGGTAATGCTATACGTATATATGGTAGAAAAAGATTTTACCTAAAAAACGTTACTGTGGTAGAGCAAATGGCTAAAGTAAACACTATAGTGTTTGATAAGACTGGAACGATTACTACCAATGCAAGTTCTACTATTTCATATATAGGAGAGGAGTTGACTAGAGAAGAACAGGATGATATCAGAAACATAATACGTGCATCTAATCATCCTCTAAGTCGAAAGTTATATAATTTTCTATCAACAAAGGTAGTTGTGAAGCCTGATTTCTTTGAGGAAATAACAGGACAAGGATTAGTTGGTGTTATAAAAGATACTAAATATTTAATTGGGTCACCAAAGTTATTAGGTATTGACACAGAACGAGTATTAAATGAAACCTCTGTTCATATTAAAATAGGGGAGGTGTATAAAGGAAGATTTGTTTTTGCGAATCATTATAGAGAGGGACTTAAAGAATTATTTGATAATTTAACAACATCAGGATACAAAGTCGTTATTCTATCAGGTGATAATGATGGTGAGAAGGTGATGCTTGAAGAATTATTACCAAAGACTACCTCTTTAGTATTTAATCAAAAACCAGAAGAAAAGCTTGACTATATTAAAGGATTGCAAGAAAAAGGTGGGAATGTAATGATGGTAGGAGATGGACTTAATGATGCAGGTGCTTTAGCGCAAAGTAATGTAGGAGTGTCTGTTTCTGAGAATGTTAATGTATTTACTCCAGCAAGTGATGCAATACTAGATGCTAAAATGTTTGAATACTTAAATTCGTTCTTAAAATATTCTAAGAAATCTGTTAAAATTATTAAATTAAGTTATATCTTAGCTTTGAGCTACAATGTAGTGGGAATCACTGTTTCTATACTGAATCAAATGTCTCCATTAGTAGCGGCTATATTAATGCCGATAAGTACTATATCTATTATAAGTTTCGTCACAGTAATGAGTAATTACTTTGCAAAGAAGATTATAAAGAAAGATTAAGACAAAAAAACAGAAATATGATAGTTATCATATTTTTAGGAGCGACAGAATGTTAATTTTGACAAGTAAATATAAGGTATGAGTGTTATATATTTCTTAATAAGTATCAGTGTGGTAGTAGCTGGTATTTTTCTGTACTTATTTATTAAGTCAGTTAAAAGTGGACAGTTCGATGATGCTTACACACCCTCAGTACGTATGCTATTCGATGACGAAGTCAAAGTTAGTCCTAGAAAATCAGAAGATAAAAAAAACAATAATAAACAAAAAGAAAATCAAATATAAACAACTATGGAAGTGCAACAATTTTATTATGACAACAAAATTGTAAAGAAATTTCTTTATGCTTCAATATTCTTTGGAGCTGTCGGAATGCTAGTAGGATTACTTTTAGCAGTGATGTTTATATTTCCCAACTTAACTGATGGAATATCTTGGTTAAGTTTCGGGAGATTACGTCCATTGCATACAAATGCCGTGATTTTTGCGTTCGTTGGTAACGCGATCTTCGGTGGTATTTACTACTCTTTACAAAGGTTATGTAAAGCCCGAATGTACAGTGACTTTTTAAGTAAGCTTCACTTTTACGGATGGCAATTAATTTTAATCGGTGCTGTAATTACTTTACCATTAGGGTATACAACATCAAAAGAGTATGCTGAATTAGAATGGCCTATAGATATCGCTATTGCGTTAATTTGGGTGACATTTGGTGTTAATATGATTATGACAATCATCAAAAGAAGAGAGCGTCATATTTATGTAGCTATTTGGTTCTATTTAGCAACTTTCGTTACAGTAGCTGTGCTACATATCTTTAACTCATTAGAGTTACCTGTAAATGCTCTTAAATCTTACTCTGTATATGCGGGGGTGCAAGATGCATTAGTACAATGGTGGTATGGACATAATGCTGTAGCATTCTTCTTAACAACACCTTTCCTAGGTTTAATGTACTATTATTTACCGAAAGCGGCTAATAGACCAGTTTATTCATATAGACTTTCTATTATTCACTTCTGGTCATTAATTTTCTTATACATCTGGGCAGGTCCTCACCACTTATTGTATTCAGCATTACCAGAATGGGCTCAAAACTTAGGAGTTGTATTCTCAGTTATGTTGATTGCTCCATCTTGGGGAGGTATGATCAACGGTCTTTTAACTCTTCGTGGAGTTTGGGATAAAGTTAGAGTTGATCCTGTATTAAAATTCTTCGTAGTAGGTATTACTGGTTATGGTATGGCTACATTCGAAGGGCCAATGTTATCGTTAAAGAACGTAAACGCTATTGCTCACTATACTGACTGGATCGTAGCTCACGTACACGTTGGTGCATTAGCATGGAACGGATTTATGACATTTGGTATGGTATATTGGTTAATACCTAGAATGGTAAAAACAGAATTATACTCTAAGGCGGCAGCTAATTTCCACTTCTGGATTGGTACTTTAGGTATTATTTTATATACAATTCCTTTATATGTGGCTGGTTTCTCTCAACACTTAATGTGGAAAGATTTTAACCCAGACGGTACATTAAAATATGGTAACTTCTTAGAAACTGTAACTGCTATTATGCCGATGTATGCAATGCGTGCTATCGGAGGTACATTATACTTAGCTGGAGTTTTAGTGTTAATCTATAACATTTATAAAACAGTTAGAGCTGGTCAACCAGTTGAAGACGAATTAGCTGAAGCACCTGCATTACAAAGAATTTCTGCTGGTAGATTAAAAGGTGAAGGATGGCATACTCATTTAGAGAGAAGACCTATCCAGTTTACTATCTTAACTACAGTAGCTATTTTAATAGGAGGTTTAGTTCAAATCGTTCCTACAATATTTGTTAAGTCAAATATTCCTACTATTACAAGTGTGAAACCATATACTCCATTAGAGTTAGAGGGTAGAGACCTTTATATTAGAGAAGGATGTGTTGGATGTCACTCACAAATGATTCGTCCATTCCGTTCTGAAGTAGAAAGATACGGGGAGTATTCTAAATCTGGAGAATATGTTTATGATCATCCATTCTTATGGGGTTCTAAAAGAACAGGACCAGATTTATTTAGAGTTGGTGGAAAATATTCAGACAGCTGGCATTATAACCATATGTATGATCCACAATCAACATCTCCAAACTCAATTATGCCAGGTTATAAATGGTTGTTTGCAAATAAAAATGCTAACTATACTGAGATAGAGACTAAAATGAGTGTAATGAGAACTTTAGGAGTTCCATATACTGATGAAGATATTGCTGGTGCACAAGCTTCTATTAAGAAACAATCTGAAGAAATTGCTAAAAACTTAGAAGGGGATCCTGACTACGTTAAATCTTATGAAGATAGCAAAAAACGTTCTGCAGAGAGAGGTGAAGAGTTTGTACCAATGAGTAATCGTGAGATTGTAGCTGTTATTGCTTATCTACAACGTTTAGGTACTGACATTAAAAAGGTAGAAGAATAATATTTTAAAATGAATCAATATGCTAAAATTCATTAAACATAATATGGAAACGATAGGAGGAGTGGAAATATTCCCTATTATATCACTTATCATTTTCTTTACATTCTTTATGGGTCTGTTTATTTGGGTAGCTACTTATAAGAAAGAGACGATTGAAGAATTGAGCAATATGCCATTCATGGATGATGAAGCGCACAATGTTGATAGTAATTCAGAAAAATTATGAAAAAGTTTTTTCCAGTATATGTAAGAGTTCCTCTGCTATTCGCTATATTCTTTTTTGCGATTGAGTGGTTAGTAAGAGGTGACAGTGATAAGCCTGCCTTTGTAGAGCATCCTGTTGTACTTATTTTATTAGGTTTGTTTTTATTCGCTTTGATAGCTGTAGAAATTGTAGCATCAGCAACGAGTAAAATTATGGATCGTTTAATGACTCCAGAAGAAAGAGCTCTTAAGGATAAAGAAGCTAGTCTTCCGTTTTCTGAGACTCCATGGGTGAAACGTTTAATGCAAAAATTAACTAGCACTAAAACTATTGCTCAGGAATCTGATATCATGATGGATCATGATTATGATGGTATTAAAGAGTTAGATAATGATTTACCACCTTGGTGGGTTGGGTTATTCTATATAACTGCAATATTTGCTGTTATTTATTTACTTCGTTACCATGTGTTTGAAGGTGATAACCAGGTAGCTGAGTTTGAAAAGGAAATGCTGGCAGCTAAAGAACAAGTTGAAGAGTATAAGAAAAATGCTCCAGATATGTTAACAGCAGATCAGGCTGTGTTCTCTGATGATGCAGCTGTTTTATCAGCAGGTAAAGCCCTTTTTGACACAAACTGTGCAGTTTGTCACAAACCTGATGGTGGTGGATCAATAGGACCTAACTTAACTGATGATCACTGGATCTTAGGTGGTGGTATGAAGAATATCTTTAGTACTATATCTGAAGGTGGACGTGCAGGTAAAGGTATGGTGCCATGGAAAACTAACTTTAAGCCAGCTGAAATTGAGAAAATCGCTTCTTATATTATTTCATTAAATGGTACTACACCTGCTGAACCAAAAGCACCAGAGGGAGATATCATTTGGTCTAAAGCAGAATTAAGTGGTGATAAAGCTGCTGAAGTAACTGATGTGACTGAAGTAGCACCTACAACAGAGGAAGCAGCTCCAGAAGAGGTAAAATAATAATAGACTAGTATAGGTGCGATAGTTAGTAAAAGCACTTTTATTAAGTACACACACATACTGGTTTAAAATATAGGAGGGCTAATATTATATATTTTAGCCCTCTTTTATACAATAATTTTAAAACTTAAAATTGTAGAACACATTAGATTCTTTCTTTAGTTTCAATCTTTAGCTTTATAAGTAGCAAGACTTGACTTATTTAGTTTGTTTGTGTTAATAAAACGTGGTTGTAGTGCTTTTTTAAGGTTTTAAATATCTTTTTTAGTTGTGTTTTTCGTAACTTTATAGTGTTGTTATTTAGATCTTACAAAACTATTTTCTCTTAGAAGGAGGCAGTTTTGATAGAATCAAAATGATTGATGATATTATAATTTACAAGGCAAGTTACTTTAATAGGTATGAGTAAAATCCTTTTTTAAAACGTTTACTTTCAGGTGTTAATTGATGTGTTTATTTAGTCAATTTTAATAGGTATTGAAAGGACAAGTGTTTACTCGTTTTATAGTTTTGTATTTAAAACTTTAACTAGGTAGATATTGAAGTTAGAAAGTTTAAGAAATCTAGTAAGCGACAATATTAGTGGATTTCTTTAGTAGCATTTTTAATGCTAAATTTTTTGTGCTAATCAGCACGGTAATAAACTAACATAATAAGAATTGAATTATGGGGAGTAAAGACCTATAGTTCACAAGAAAAAACATTTACTATGGCTACAATACATGATGAGAGTTTTCGTGACTCCATAGGTACAATTGACAAAGATGGTAAGAGAGCTTGGATTTATCCAAAGAAACCTTCTGGGCCTTTTTATAATAAGCGTAAAATAGTTAGTTACGTTTTAATCTTCTTTCTTTTCGTTGCGCCATTTATTAAATTAAATGGGAATCAGTTTTTACTGTTTAATGTTATCGATAGAAAGTTTAATATTTTTGGTTTTCCTTTCTGGCCTCAGGATTTTTATCTTATCGTTATATCTATTATTATAGGTGTTGTATTCGTTACTTTATTTACAGTTTCCTTTGGGCGTATTTTCTGTGGATGGATCTGTCCTCAGACTATCTTTATGGAAATGGTGTTTAGACGTATAGAGTACTGGATAGATGGTGATAGAGGGGCTCAAGTGCGCTTAGATAAGCAAGCTTGGAACTCTGAAAAAATTAGAAAGAGAGTATTAAAATGGTTTATATTCTTTTTTATCTCGTTCTTGATTGCTAATGTTTTCTTAGCTTATATTATTGGAGGGGATGTTGTTATTCAGATGATGGTTGATGGACCTGCTAATCATTTGGGACGTTTTATTGGGTTGATTATATTTACAGCAGTATTCTACTTTGTGTTTACTTGGTTTAGAGAACAAGTTTGTATCATTGCTTGTCCTTATGGTCGACTACAAGGGGTTCTTTTAGATAATAAATCTATTATTGTTGCTTATGACCACGTTAGAGGTGAGGCAGAGAATGGTAGAGCTAAATTTAAAAAAGGAATTGATAGAGCAGCTGAGGGAATAGGTGATTGTATTGACTGTAAGCAGTGTGTGAACGTTTGTCCAACAGGTATAGATATTCGTAATGGTACTCAGTTAGAGTGTGTAAACTGTACAGCTTGTATAGATGAATGTGATCATATGATGGATAGTGTAGGAATGCCTAGAGGGTTAATTCGTTATGCTTCTGAATCTGAAATATCTGAGGGTACTAAGTTTAAGTTCAGTTTACGTCAAAAAGGTTATGTTGTTGTTTTATGTATTTTGAGTGCTATTCTAGTAGGATTGTTATTCTTAAGAACAGATATTGAAGCAACTGTATTACGTGTAGCAGGACAAACATATTCTCATATTACCATAGATGATAAAGAAAATATCAGAAACGTTTATACTTTCAAAGTTGTTAATAAAACAATGAAAGATTTTGAAGATATTACTTTTAAATTAAGTTCTCCAGAAAGTGGTGTGATTACTATGATTGGAAAGCCTATTATTAAAGTGGAGAAAGAAGGATATGCTGAAGGTACTATGTTTATTGACGTTCCTAAATATGTTTTAGAAAGTCATAGAACTAAAGTTAAGATAGAGGTTTATAATAGTGGTAAGTTGATTCAAACTACTTCTACTAATTTCTTAGGCCCTAGAACATTGGATTAATATTAAAATTTGTTAGGTATGAAATTTAATTTTGGAACAGGAATCGTTATTGCAATGGGATTGTTTATGATCTTTATTTTGCAGTATGTGATTAGAGTGCAGGTAGATAGTAAGTTTGATAATGAGTTAGTTACTGAAAATTATTATCAACAAGAAATAGAAGTGGATGGTAAGCACGATAGAGAAGTAGCTGCTTTAAAGCTTAATGAGAAGTTATCTATTGAAAGTAATAGAAATGGTGATATTACTATCGCTTTTCCTACTAGTTTTGATGTAAAAAATATTACAGGTAAAATATTCCTATATAGACCGTCTAATCAGAAATTAGACTTTGATATGCCTATATCACTGTCTTCTTCCAATTTGCTCATACCTAACAATACGCTGGTAGACGGTCGTTGGGATATTGCTGTGGAATGGTCTTATGAAGGGACTGATTACAGAAATAAACAAAGTTTAACTGTAAAAAAAGATTAAACAGTGATCACGGCTCTTATTTTTGGACTGATTAGTAGTCTTCACTGTATCGGTATGTGTGGACCTATTGCTATGATGTTACCTGTATCTAAGAGTAATGGTACTAAAAAAGCTATGCAGATATTTTCCTATCATTTAGGGAGAATATCTGCATATTCTATTTTAGGACTTGTTTTTGGTCTATTTGGAAAAGGCTTATTCTTAGCCGGATTACAACAGCAAATGTCAATTGTAGTTGGTATACTAATGATTGTATTTGTATTAGTACCACAAAACAAACTTGGAAGTTTTGGTTTCTTAAAACCTTTTTATTTTGTTGTTAGCAAAGTTAAAAACAAACTAGGAAGTCAGTTTAAGAAACAGAATAAAGGTACTTTATTTACAATAGGTTTCTTTAATGGTTTTTTACCATGTGGAATGGTGTATGTAGCATTGTTTGGAGCATTAGCTACACAGAATGTTTATCTAGGAATGATGTATATGGTGTTGTTTGGAGTAGGAACTATTCCTTTAATGAGTACCATTGTTTATGTTAGAGATATGTTCTCTGTAAAAGTTAGAAATAGTATTATGAAGTATTATCCCTATGTGATTGTATTGTTCGGAATGCTATTTATAGTTAGAGGATTAGGTCTAGATATTCCTTTTTTATCTCCTGATAATCTAAATCTTTTTGTTAGAGGAGAGGCTGATTGTTAGTTGATTATATTTTTTTTAGTTTTTTTTAAAAAATATTAAGTGACTTTTTATAGTAATGCTGTCTAAAGTATATAACAGTAGATATATCAACGTTTATCATGCTATGAAAAAGAATAATATAATGTTGATTGTTTGTTACTTATAATCTATTGTTATTTATTACTTATAAATGAGTAAGTATAAAAAGCGCTATGAGAAAATAAAAAAAGCTGACCGTAAGGTCAGCTTTTTTTATATATTTTGTTTTTTTAAGTAATCGACGGCATGTCTTCCTTCATTAAATAATAAATCTAGTATGCTTAGATTGTTTAAATAACCATGTCTGTCATCAAAAACTTGAACATAAGGCTCGAATGTATGCAAATCCTTTTTACCATTCGCTAAAGGTCTTAAATCAACCAAATCAGAACCAACTTCGTGCAAATATTCTGTTGTTTGACTGTATCCAATGTTTATTCCTAAACAAGAACACAGTACTTCGTGTATTTGTAAGTTCAGATCTAACATAAACTCTGCTTTTCCTTCAAATAGAGGGCGTATATCGTCCTCAAAGTATTCGAAGTATGGGGAAGTTCTATAAGCTGCTTCTAAGCTCTTAAAGTGTTGTTTCTGCCACCCAAAAGCATGTTCGATCCTTACATCTTTAAACTTTTGCTTTGATTCTCCTGAATGCTTGATTGGTATATTAAGCATTTGCTTACCATTAGCGCTATAAATAAAAGCTCTATTCCTATTCGTTTGTTTCTGAAAGTTATCTTCCATTTCGAAAGTCACTTGTTCAGCTTGCAACATGGCAACGAAGTGACTAATCGAAGGAAAATAAGTCGGATGAATAAGTATGTTATTCATGTTTTAATCTAGTATTTTGAATTCTTTTTATCTTTTCTTTTTTTGTATGTATTATACCCGAATAGGCCAATCATAGCAACTAAGAAATAAGGGAAATATGAAATTTGTTTACCATTTCCATTAACTGTAGTAAACATTCTATCCCATCTTATCTTATCTATAGCTTTAGACCATGGTAAACTCTGATCTAAACTTAACCAAACGAATACTGGTTTACCTACAATGTGATCTTCAGGGACAAATCCCCAGTATCTACTATCTTCAGATCTATTTCTATTGTCTCCCATCATGAAGTAATAGTCCTGTTGGAATGTATACTTGTCAGTTGGAATATCATTGATATAAATCTGTCCATTTTTAACCTCTAGTTTATTTCCTTCATATACTTGAATTACTCTCTTGTACATTGGGAAGTTTTCAGCTGTTAAAGTTACAGTTTCTCCTTTAGCAGGTATGTGTAATGGTCCTAAGTTATCCTCATTCCACGTTGGTTGATTATGAGGGAATATCATAGTTGATACCGCCGACTGTATATATTCTTTTGCCTCTTCTGGAAATCCTTTAGTTATAGTTAATATCTGAGACATTGATTTAAGTACCTCTACATTTTTATCAGTTAAAGCGAAGAATATTAATGTTTTAGGGTCATTGTTGTAATAAGTAACTCCTTCTCTTAAATCTAAACGTTGTATTATTGAGTTTAAGTCTAGTGGTGTGCCATCAGTTCTTACAGTATAAGTAAACTGTAGTTTTGCGCGGTCATTAAGCTTAAATAATTCATTGTTTATATAAACATCACCATCTTTAATTGTAAGATTCTCTCCAGGTAGACCTACAGCTCTTTTTACATAATTCGTTTTCTTGTCAATAGGTTTATCTACAGCAGGACGTCTTAATGGGTCATTAAACTGATATACAGTATCAGTTGGCCAGTTAAAAACAACTATATCATTGTGCTGTACTTTTTGAAACCCTGGCAATCTAAAGTAAGGCAAATGTGGCTTTTTTAAGTAAGAGTTTTTCTTCGTAAAAGGTAGCGTATCATGTACCATTGGCAATGCTACTGTTGTTATCGGTGTTCTAGCTCCATAGTGAAACTTACT
Source organism: Flavobacterium sp. (assembly GCA_051649065.1). GTDB lineage: Bacteria > Bacteroidota > Bacteroidia > Flavobacteriales > Flavobacteriaceae > Flavobacterium. The sequence continues at coordinate 15,138 of JBOFGJ010000769.1, forward strand.
TACAAACAAGAAATCTCCTACTAATAAAGTTTTCTCTAATGATGAAGTAGGGATAGTATAAGGCTGTATAACGTAAGTGTGAATAACAGTTGCTACTACTACAGCAAATAATACAGAACTTACAGTTTCACCAGAGCTTGTAGCAGCTTTAGTACTCCTGTTTTCTACATACTTTACATCAGTTGCGTAGTTGATATAGTATATGTATAATCCAAGTGTTACAACACCTAATATTGTATCTACTGTTTTATTCTTTCCGAAACTTCTAAGTGTTTCTACCCAGATGACTGGGAACATAATTAAATTCACAATAGGAACAAATAGCAGAACAACCCACCATTTAGGACGGTTGATTATTTGCATTAATACTACTGCATTATAGACAGGTACTATTGCTTCCCAGCTTTTCTTTCCAGCTTTTACATATAATTTCCAAGTTCCAAGAAAGTGAATTACTTGTACTAGTAGAAAAAACAAAAACCATTGAGACATTGTCATAGTTTAATATTGTTTAATGATTGTTAGTGAAGGTAATTATTATTTTAGATTTAGGACATCCTTCATAGAGAATATTCCTTTCTTATTTTGTATCCATTCTGCAGCAACTACTGCACCTAGCGCAAAACCTTCTCGATTATGAGCAGTATGTTTTATTTCTATTTGATCGATAGCTGAGTCATAGTATACACTATGTGTACCAGGTACACTATCTATACGCTTAGCATCTATATGGATTTGATTATTCTCTGCTTGATCTAGTGTCCATTCAGTATATTCAGTATTTTCTATGATGCCATTGGCTAAAGAGATAGCAGTACCACTAGGAGCATCTAGTTTTTGAGTATGGTGTATTTCTTCCATAGAGACCTTGTATTCTTTAAGATTACTCATCATCTTAGCAAGATAACAATTTAGCTCAAAGAATAAGTTCACACCTAGACTAAAGTTAGATCCATATAAGAAAGCACCATCGTTTTTAGTAGATAATTCTACTATATTATCATAGTGTTCTAACCAACCAGTTGTACCAGATATAACAGGAATGCCAAGTTCTATGCACGTTGTGATATTTTGTACAGCTGCATCAGGGATACTAAAGTCTATCGCTACATCAGCATTTTTTAATCCATCATATGTATCTGTACTTTTTTTGCGTAGTACTATGTCATGACCTCTTTCTATGGCTATTCTTTCAATGATTTGACCCATCTTGCCATATCCTAATAATGCAATTTTCATTGAATATAATGTTTAAAAGCGATACTCTACATTGATCGCGTATTGGAATTGGTTTTGGTTTTGAAGATTCATTCGATCTAACTCAAAAGCAGGTTTAATAGTCAAATTCTCATTGACGTTAAACTGCATTAAGTGAGCATCTACGTTAGCATCTATGATACTTAGTACATAGAATCCTACTGTGATTACTACAGATAAATCTCTGTTTCGTCTATAGAACTTCTGTGCTTCTAGCACTCGTTCATTGTCTAGACCTCCGAACGTAGGATCATTAGGATCGTTTATTCCTTGCAGACGTTTTTTGTATTCATCTCTATATCTGCTATATTGTCTTTGGTTATCTGCCCAGAAGTAAGCAGGAATACCTATACCTGCATATACTAAGGGTACTTTCCAGTATTTTTTATTATAAATTTGACCTACACCAGGAATAACTGACGCATAGAATGCTGCTCGAGAAGGAGCCAGGGGATCTAATGGCTTTTCACCTAACGAGTATTCAGTAGTAGATTTTTTATCTCCGTTTGCAGACTGTGCATATGTGGGGTGACAGACTGCTCCTATGAAGAACAATAGGATTAATAATACGTGTTTCACTAATTTTCTAATAGTTTGATAATACGATTTAAGTCTTCTTCTGAATGGAATGGAATAGATATTTTTCCTTTGCCATTAGTAGCAACTTTAATATCTACTTTTGTTCCAAAGAATTGACCAAATGATCTCGTATAGTTTTCAGGGATACTAAATTCTTTATTTTTCTTAGGTAAAGCAGCAGTTGCTATACCTCTAAGTTGTTCTTGATATTTTTTAACGATAGCCTCAGTCTCTCTTACTGATAAGTTCTCAGTGATGATTTGATGATAGATATCTGTTTGTACATCTAGGTCTTCAATGTTAATAATCGCACGACCATGTCCCATTGTAATAAACCCATCTCTAATACCAGTTTGGATAATAGGATCTAAGCGTAGTAATCTTAAATAGTTAGCTATCGTAGAGCGTTTTTTACCTACTCGGTCACTTACTTGTTCTTGTGTAAGATTGATTTCTTCCATTAGACGTTGGTAAGATAGCGCTATTTCTATAGGATCTAAATCGTGACGCTGGATATTCTCTACTAATGCCATTGTTAGCGACTCGTTATCGTTCGCTATACGGATATAAGCAGGTACAGAGTCTAGACCAATCATCTTAGAAGCTCTTAAACGGCGCTCTCCAGAGATAAGTTGATACTTATTAAATTCGATTTTTCTTACAGTAATAGGTTGTATTACACCTAATTCTCGAATACTTGTAGCTAATTCTTGTAAAGACTCTTCGTTAAAGTTAGTTCTAGGTTGAAATGGATTTATTTCAATAGAATCAATTTCTAATTCGATAATATTACCGATTACTTTATCAGCATTATTATCCTCAATTGATCTAATATCATTATCGGGATCTTTCAAAAGAGCCGATAGTCCACGTCCTAAAGCTTGTTTTCTTAATGCCTTTGCCATAATATTCTAAATAAATAATCTCCTAGCTATTTTTTCGAATAATCTCCTCTGCTAGGTTGATGTAATTCGTAGCCCCTTTACTTGTTGCATCATAGTTAATGATACTTTCTCCAAAGCTAGGTGCTTCACTTAATTTCACATTTCTCTGAATAATAGTATCAAATACCATATCGTTAAAATGCTTCTGTACTTCTTCTACTACCTGATTTGACAGACGTAGACGAGAGTCGTACATTGTTAATAATAACCCTTCTATATCTAGATTAGGGTTGTGTATTTTTTGAACACTTTTAATAGTGTTTAGTAACTTACCAAGTCCTTCTAATGCGAAGTATTCACACTGAATAGGAATAGCCACTGAGTCAGCAGCTGTTAATGCATTTAATGTTAGTAATCCTAGAGAAGGAGCACAGTCTATGATGATATAGTCATACTTGTCTTTGATAGATTTAAGTGCTTCTTTAAGCATATACTCGCGATTTGGTTTATCTACCAATTCGATTTCAATAGCCACCAAGTCAATGTGTGCTGGAATTAAATAAACATTAGGTGCGGTACATTCCACGATAGCTTCTTCTGGCGTACAGCTGTGCTCTAATACTTCATAAGTACCTATTTCAATAGCATCTACATCTACACCTAGGCCTGATGATGCATTAGCCTGAGGATCTGCGTCTATTAATAAGACTTTTTTCTCAAGTGCCCCTAATGAAGCCGCTAGATTGACAGATGTCGTTGTTTTCCCAACTCCACCTTTTTGATTAGCAATAGCAATGATTTTACCCATTATACCAAAAGAATATTTTTATAAGTGGTAAAAATACGATTATTTGCGACTCTACGAAATCTTATTTATCAACATTTTCCTAAAAACATTAAAATTCAATATCTTATAACAATAAATGCCATCTGTTTTATAAATGCTATTTATTAGATAGTATTATTGTTTTTATCCGAAATTATTATTTCATCTTCTAATATCTGACTATGCAACTAGTCAGAGATATTAAACAGATTGTTACTTATTTAAAGAAAAATATTTTGTTATAATACCACAATGTCAAATTCGTGACTTAATGGCTCTAATTGTTTAAATAAGGCTGTTATCATTTCATCACCAAACTCTTTGTAATAAACAGAGAAGTTGACAATGCGCTCTTGAAGACTGTTGTTAGGGAATAACTCATTTTGTAATAAAACGATTCTCTCTAATTTCTCACTATGGTTTCTTTTTTCTGCTTTTTGCAGTCTTTTCTCTAGATTTTCTAATCCTTTGATTTGTTTTACTTTTTGTGCGTTAACAGCCCCTATGAAGGATTTGTCTGTCTGAGTAGCTATTGTCTCTAATGTTTTAAACTGCTCTTCTAGAAGGGCGCGTTGTGCATTAAAGTCGAATTGTATAGAAGAATATTTCTTTGTTTTAGCATTGATTAATTGACCTTGTTTAGTGAATATATCTTTCCATGTCAAGTCGAGTTTATCCATCTTTTCTACTTGTTTAGTAGTCGCTAGGAGTACCGAATTTCTCAATAATAACACAGGAAAAGTTACCTTGTGTAGATCAAAAACTTTCTTTAACTCTAACCAATATGCTAATTCTCCACCACCACCTGTATAACACAGATTCGGTAGTATCACTTCTTGATATAAAGGGCGCATTATCACATTAGGACTGAAGTTCTCTGGATGAACTTCTAGT
>JBOFGJ010000770.1:0-1056 GCA_051649065.1 Flavobacterium sp.
TGCTCCTAGAAACATTAGTAAGATAATTTTTTTCATATTATACTGAAAGATTATTTGATTAGTTAACTATCGTAATCATATTATTTTCGTCAAACCAAATATAAAAAAATTAACAATTATTTACTAATAAATACAAAAACACTAAACTATCATAACACAAATAACAAATATTAATATTTACATCAATACATTAAACACAAAAAAGACACTATAATTAAATATTATAATGCCTCTAATTATTTGATTCTTATATTTTATTTAAGAAATACACACAACTACCTTACCTATCGTATTACCACTTTCTAACTGTAAATGTGCCTTTTTCATCTCTTCGAAAGTAAAAACCTGATTAATATGGGGTTTAACAATCCCCTTTTCTAGAAGATTAGCGATGATTTTCATATCCGAACCACTAGAATACACACTCATAAAGCAACTTCCATGAAGTTTTTTTGCTAGAAACATCCTTTCATCCTCTTCTGTATATCCAGAAGGTAAAACAACTAAAGTACCAAACTCCTTAAGAACCTTTACAGATTTTTGTAAAGTATCTCCACCAATAGCATCCAATACAAAATCAATATTCTCTAATACATCTTCAAATGATACAGAATGATAATCTATATGCTCATCTACCCCTAAGTTCAACACAAACTCTTTATTTTTTGAAGATGATGTACCTATTACATAAGCACCTAAATACTTTGCCATTTGTACAGCATAATGTCCTACTCCACCTGCAGCAGCATGTATCAGTACGCGATCATTAGGTCGTAGTTTACCATAGCTATTAAAAGCCTGCCATGCTGTTAATGCAGCTAACGTTGAGGCGGCAGCTTCGGCATAAGTAGTATTATTTGGCTTTAAAGCGATATGGTTAGCCGATACAACAATATACTCTGCATAAGCCTGACCATGCCCAGGAAAATTAACCATACCGAAGACAGCATCTCCTACTTTAAACTCTCTAACATACTCTCCTACTTCTTCTATCACACCCGAAAAGTCCCATCCTAAAATAATAGGACTAAACTGTTCTACTATTCTAGACATTCC
>JBOFGJ010000771.1:0-5407 GCA_051649065.1 Flavobacterium sp.
GTCTTTTTCAACGTAATCTCCATCTTTTACCAACCATGTAGCGATTTCAACTTCAGTAATTGACTCACCTGGCGAAGGAACTTTCATTTCTAAGATGCTCATCTGTATATGCTTTAATTAAATATTGTTATGTAAAAATACGTTTTTTTCTTTTATAAATTCTTGTCGAATACTTTTGCAATTGCTTCAGCGTAACGCTTTTTAGAACGTACAGAACTTCCTGAAGCTGGCGCACTAAATGCTTGGTTACCAGCATAACGCAATGGTTTCAAGTCGAAATGCATTAACATGTGGCTGTATGCTCCCATGTTTTTAGGTTCTTCTTGAGCCCATACGAAATCATCCGCTTTCGCGTATTTAGCTAATACCTCAGCAATTTGCTCGATTGGTAATGGGAACAATTGTTCAACACGAACAAAAGCAATATCCTTTCTACCTAACTCTTCGCGTTTAGCTACTAAGTCATAGTAGAACTTACCACTACACAATACTACAGACTTCACATCAGCAGCGTTAACTCCAGCGTCATCGATTACATATTGAAATTGTCCATCTGTAAACTCGCTAATTGAAGAAACAGCAGCAGGATGTCTTAATAAACTCTTAGGAGACATATTAATCAATGGTTTTCTAAAATCAGTGATCATTTGTCTTCTCATCAAGTGGAAGAAGTTAGCTGGTGTAGTAACATTCGTTACGAACATATTATTCTCAGCACATAACTGTAAGTAACGCTCTAGTCTAGCAGAAGAATGTTCAGCACCTTGATTCTCATATCCGTGAGGTAATAACATCACGATACCGTTTTGGTTACTCCATTTATCTTCAGCAGCAGAGATATACTGATCCATCATAATCTGAGCTCCGTTAGAGAAATCTCCGAACTGTGCTTCCCAGATAGTTAATGTATTTGGATTAGTTAAAGCATATCCATATTCAAAACCTAATACAGCGTACTCAGCTAATAGAGAGTTAAATACTCTAAATTGACCTTTTTGCTCTTTCAGTCTATTTAATAGAATGATTAATTCTTCCGTATCTTCTGTTTTTACTACAGCATGTCTATGAGAGAACGTACCACGTTCTACATCTTGACCTGATAGACGTACATCGTATCCTTCTGTAACTAAAGTACCATATGCTAATAATTCACCCATCGCCCAGTCTAAAGCATCTTTTTCGAAGAACATTGTTTTTCTGTCTCCAATAAGCTTCTTAACCTTACTAATGAATTTTTTATCCTCAGGTAATTCAGTGATTACTTCAGCGATAGCTGTAAGCATATCTTTAGAAACTTTAGTATCATAGTCAGCCACCATTTTGTCACGACTAGCGATCTTAAATCCTTGCCAGTTCTCTTCCATAAATGTTCTCACGCGTGTAAACTCACATGCACGAGATGTACTTAACTCTTGCTCTAAAGCATCTTTATATTGTGATTCTAACGACTTAACGAAAGCTTCATCTACTATTTTATCATCTAATAATCTCGCGCTATAAATATTACGTGAGTTAGGGTGTTTAGAGATCAGTTTATATAAGATTGGCTGAGTGAACTTTGGTTCATCTCCTTCGTTGTGTCCGTATTTACGGTATCCAACTAAATCAATAAATATATCTGTTCCAAACTCCATACGATAATCTAAGGCAAACATAAATGCTCTAACAGCAGCTTCTGTATCATCCGCATTAACATGCAATACAGGAGATTGAGTTACTTTAGCGATATCAGTAGAGTAAGTAGAAGAACGACCATCAGTATAGTTAGTTGTAAAACCAACTTGGTTATTTAATACTACGTGTATAGTACCTTCTGTCTTATAACCTCTAAGTTTAGCCATCTGAACGATCTCATAAACAATTCCTTGTCCTGAGATAGCTGCATCACCATGAATAGCGATAGGCAACACTTTAGAAGGTTGATCTACGAATACTGTATCCTGTTTTGCTCTTGCAATACCTTCGATAACAGCACCTACTGTCTCTAAGTGAGAAGGGTTAGGCGTTAAGTTAACATGCATTACTTTACCTGAACGAGTTTTACGAGTCGTAGTAAGACCTAAGTGGTACTTAACATCACCGTCAAATCCTTCAATAGCATCGTAATCTTTACCATCAAACTCCGCAAAAATATCTTGTGCAGGTTTTTTGAACACATTAGCTAATACATTAAGACGTCCACGGTGTGCCATCCCTACTACGATCTCCTCTACTCCTTTATCAGCAGCAGCATCCATCATAAAATCTATAGCAGGTATTGCTGCTTCTAGACCTTCTAGAGAGAAACGTTTTTGTCCAACGTATTTCGTGTTTAAGAAGTTTTCAAAAGAAACTGCTTCAATCAACTTGTGCAAGATCTCTTTTTTCTCTTCATTATTAAATTTTGCCTCTGTAGTCTCATAGTGGTTTTGAATCCATTGTACTTTCGCTTCATCAACGATGTACTTGTACTCAACACCTAATGTAGTACAGTAAATTTTCTCTAATTGGGCAATTATCTGTCCCAATGTAGTTGTTGGTAGTTGTATTGTCTTTGCAGCCTCAAAATTAACATTCAAATCTGCTTGAGAAAGACCAAACTTCTCTAAACTCAAATCTGGATGCTCTACTTTTCTGTCTCTTAATGGGTTTGTTTTAGTCAATAAATGCCCATAAGTTCTGTAAGCGTCAATTAATTTTAATACAGCAAACTCCTTTTGAAGTTGCCCTAACTGCGCTGAACTATCTACACCTACACTATTACTTGACGTATAAGCTTGTGCTAACTGCTCAACAGGCCCACTATTGTATTCATTTGCAAAATCAAATCCTTGAAAGAAAGCTCTCCAGCTTGGCTCTACGCTATCTGGACTCTCTGTATACTGATCATATAAATCTGCAAAAAATGCAGTGTGTGCCGCATTTAAAAAGGAATATCTATCCATAACTTTGTCTAAAGACCTTTTGTTTAAATATTATATCTACAAAAATACAACTCTTTATGACAAAACTATAAACTTTTGCTTATTTTTATCTCATAATTAAATTATAAAATTGAAATGAAAAGATTTAACATCAACTATTTATCCTTTTTTTTATCAATATCATTTTTTTTAGCTTGCTCTTTTTCTATTATTGCACAAGATAGAGGAAATACTACTCAAAATTATGATTCTACTAATAAATGGAAATTCGGTGGAGGCTTAGGAGTAGGCTTCGGAAGTGGCTATACAGATATTATGATAGCTCCTAGTGCACTATACCAAGTGAACCCTTATTTTTCTGCAGGTGTAGGACTACAAGGTAGTTATGTCAGCAGCAAAAATAGAAGTTATTACAACTCTAGTATCAAAGAATACAACTCTTGGATCTATGGAGGTAGTATCATCGCATTATCAAACCCCATTCCTCAAATTCAATTATCTGCAGAACTTGAACAGCTCAGAGTTAATAACACCTATAAATATCACGATGCAGAAAATATCAGTGATAATTTTTGGAACACTGCTTTATTCTTAGGTGTAGGATACAATCAAGGCCCAGTTACTATTGGTGTACGTTACAATGTTCTTTATAAAGAAAAAGATATGGTCTACGGAAGTGCATATATGCCTTTTATTAGATTCTATTTCTAATATTATACCTCATAAACAAATAAAGCACCTCATCGAGGTGCTTTATTTGTTTTATCTAAGACTACATTTATAACCTAAAATCAACGATAGACAGATATTAAAGTGTACTCCTAATATATACTTTTTGATATTCTCTCTTTAATAACAAGAATGTTACTTGTTGCAAATAATCTTCTATATCTGTACTCTGTATAGCTTTTACATCTTTCTCTGCAATATCTACTCTATAAAGTAAACTAGAGAATTTAGATACTGTTGATTTATTTACTATGCTACACAGCTCATTATAAACCTCATAAACTAGCTTAGCAGGGGTGTCTGCATTTAAAGTAATCGATGTATCCACTGCCATACGAAAGTCTTTTTCTACTTGTCTGACTAAATCACTCAGTAAATTGTACTCGCCTACTTTATCCTCTAAATAAGATACAGCTTCTGTCATCATTATATGATTATACGCGTCTATCCATTAATTCATGACTGAACGTACGCAGTTGTTCTTTTTTATCATCTGCAATATCCATTTGATCTAAGATAGCAAGTGCTTTTAATGTATACTCTTCTATTAAATCTTTTGATTCTTTAGCAGAGCCAGTTTCTACGAATAACTCTTTTACTCGACTTACTTTCTCATCAGCATTCTGCTCTAGGCTTGAGAAGTATGATATTAATTCTGCACGTTGTGCATCATTTGCATTCATTACTCCTTTTAAATAAAGAAATGTCTTCTTATTCTCTAGAATATCTCCACCTACTTGTTTACCGAAAGTAGCTGCATCACCGAATGCGTCTAAGTAATCATCTTGCAATTGAAATGCGATGCCAAGATTAATACCGAAGTCATAGATATCCTCAGCATTCTTAGTACTTGTCTCGGCTACGATAGCTCCCATCTTAAGAGCAGCACCTACTAATACCGCAGTTTTAAACTTAATCATTTGGATGTATTCAGGAATACTCACATCATTTCTGTTCTCAAAACAGATATCCCATTGTTGTCCTTCACATACTTCTATAGCTGTTTTACTAAATAACTTAGCTAAGTCACGGAAGGTATTATTCTCATAATGCTCAAAATACTGATAAGCTAAAATCAACATAGCATCACCAGATAAAATAGCTGTATTAGTATTCCATTTTTCATGTACTGTCTGATGACCTCTTCTCAGTGGTGCATCATCCATAATGTCATCGTGCATTAAAGAGAAATTGTGGAACAACTCTATTGCTGTAGCAGCATGAATAGCTCTCTTTGGATCAATGCCAAAAATATCTGCCGACATTAATGTTAACACAGGACGAATCTGTTTTCCTCCTAATGATAATATATATGAAATAGGTTCGTAAAGTTCCTTTGGAGTACCTGATAAAGAAATCGAATCGATAAATTCAGAAATCTGCTCTTTATACTTAACTATTGATTGCATTACTTAAATTATTTTGTGTAAAAATACGCGTTTTTTCTGAAGATATTCATTTATCCTCCCTTTTTAAACGCTTATCATTAATGATCCATACCCGTTATCATTATGTTTATCCATGCTATAGACAACTTCCTTTCTCTATAATTCAATTCTTAAAATACCACTAATATGGTATTGATACCTCAACCAAATCCCCTTATACTTGCATTAATAACAATAAACATTCTCTTATGATCTCACTAGGTATAATAGGCCCTATCGGCATCATTATTATAATCAGCACATATACACTTCTTACTCTATACAGCATAATACACCTCTTTAGAAACAAGAAATTTCAAGGTCTTGAACACGCCTTAATCATACTAT